>JACOMV010000148.1 GCA_014324065.1 Hormoscilla sp. SP12CHS1
TGATGGGAACAAATACGTTTAAGAACTGGTTTACTAAATGCTGTTATTGTACTAATTAAATAGCGAACAAGCTGTATAAACTTCGATGATCGTTCCGATCGTTTCTGAACTAGCTATCCCACCTTCAGTTAATTCTATATCCTGGGTTAATTTAACAGTAGCAAAGAGATGAAATTGATTATTCACGGTCAATCTCCTTTTTTATGTTCTGGAACAGCAGTGACAAAACGGGCAATATTTTCACCGAAACGTACTAACCACACGGTCTTAATAGGTTTGATCGTCCGTTTAGCGTAGCGTGTATCAATTTGAACTGAAGCTACATAGCTATCGCCATAAGGATGTTTACCTGTTGGTTGAAGTCTCTCGAGAGAAACTTCGGCTAAGATAGCTTGACGAATAGATTCAGCAGAGTCAAAACCAAGAATATTTTGCCAGTAGTTTTGCTTATCGCCTCCTTCGCCCGGTTTGGCTATACAGGTTAATAAATATTCTGCTTTGGCGATTGCGCTGCGCGCACGCTACACGATCGGAAACTTTATATCTAGAGGCTGGTCCATTTTCCCTTTTTCTTCACTTTCAATCTCCTTTAATCCTAGGGTTTACATCGCCCACATTAGTTACTCGCGATCGCCCGATCGCCCGATCGCCCTTCACAAAAACTCCAGTACCCTTTGGAGATAAGTATCAGCCGACTCCAACATCGGAAAATGAGCCGTATTGGGAATCATCGCAAATTCTACTAAATCATTCAACTCAGCAGCCTTTTTCCCCATTATAGCTGGAATAATCTTATCGTACTCGCCAGAAACCAACAGACAAGGAACTGACAAATTAGCAAATTCCTGTGGCATAAATTCCGCTGCATGCTTGCTTACAGAAGTATATATCGTACCCAATGCTGCGTCGTAATCTGCTAACAGAAAATCTTCCAAAAAAGCCCGACTTTGGGCAGAGGGAATGGCACGATAAAGGAATCTGGCCATAAACATCTTATCCATCAGCGGAATCTGCGTCAGCCACTTGGGGCGAAACTTCACCACATACCCGCCAAAGCGATGAAAAGCCGTAAATGACTTTTCGTCGTATTCAAAAATCCCACTACAGGTAAAAATCGCCTTTTCTACCAATTCCGGGTAGCGATTGATAAACAGCACCGCCACTGACGCCCCCATCGAATGGGCATTAATATACACCCGTTCCAGCTGCAAAGCATCTAGCAATGCTGCTAAATCTTCTGCATATTCTTCCATTTCGTAGCCAATTTCCACGGCGTCTTCCGCATGCTCTTGTCCTGAAGGACACGGCTGGCGCCGCGCTGCCGCGATCGGCATGCTCCAGACACCGACCGGTTGTTCCGGCAGTCGGCTTCTGCCAAACCCCCGCATATCATATAGCAGACAATCAAATTTCTCAGCGATCGCCCTTGCCGTCGATTCCCAGTACCGGTCCGAACCCGCCCAGCCGTGGACAAACACCATCACCGGCTTACTTGACGCCGCCGAATCCCCTTTCACCCATTCATAATAATGTTCTACGCCACGAACCTTTATCTTTACCATCATCCTATAAAACAATCGAGGGTGAAATCCTGTAGACTTCACCCTTCACTATATCCTCTATCCCGGACAAAGTTAAGCGGAAGCTGGCTTCGGCAGAGAAGAAGGATGTAACAGCAACTCAGCAGTTGATCGCTTCTCAACCATTTCCTTAGTGATGGCGCAGCGAGTCACATCCTTGCGGGATGGCAACTCGTACATCACCTCCAGCATCAGTTCTTCCACGATACTCCGCAGGGCCCTCGCTCCCGTCTTGCGCCGGTATGCCTCTTTAGCGATCGCCTTTACCGCCTCCGGTCGGAACTCCAGCTGAACATTATCCATCCAAAGCAGTTTCTGGTATTGTTTAACCAGAGCATTTTTCGGTTCCGTCAAGATTGCCATCAGGGCCTCTTCATCCAGAGGTTCCACAACTGCCGCCACTGGTATTCTGCCAATGAACTCTGGAATCATGCCAAACTTCACCAGATCGTCTGGTTCCATATGTTTCAGTACCTCAGCTGTCCGTTGTTCCTTTCGAGGCGTATTTTCTCCAGGCTGAATAAACCCGATCGACTTTTTCCCCATCCGTTGGGAGACCACCTTATCCAGGCCCACAAACGCACCGCCACAAATAAAGAGGACATTACCCGTATCGATCTGAATGCAATCTTGGTAGGGATGCTTCCGTCCCCCTTGGGGAGGCACATTTGCTACAGTTCCCTCCAACATTTTCAGCAAAGCTTGCTGAACACCTTCACCCGATACATCCCTCGTGATTGACGGATTTTCGCTCTTACGGGCAATCTTGTCAATTTCATCTATATAAATGATTCCCCGCTGAGCTTCTTCTACATCAAACTCTGCCACTTGCAGGAGACGCAGCAAGATATTTTCCACATCCTCACCGACATACCCCGCTTCCGTCAGTGTCGTCGCATCTGCCACTGCGAAGGGTACATCCAGCATTTTTGCCAGAGTTTGAGCCAACAGCGTTTTTCCACAGCCCGTCTGCCCGATCAGCAGGATATTCGACTTTTGCAATTCTACAGCATCATCCTTATTAGAACCTTTGCCGTCGTTTTTCGCCTGGATAAAGCTGAGACGCTTGTAATGGTTATATACCGCCACCGAGAGTACCTTTTTCGCCTCCTCTTGACCTATTACATGGTCGGAGAGGTACTTTTTAATCTCTTTCGGCTTAGGAATTTGATGCAACGATAGATTTGCTGTACTTTTCCGCCGCTTTGGCGCCGGTTGTTCTCGCTGCTGGGCCGACTGTTCAAACAGTTCCTCGTCTAAAATCTCGTTACACAGTTCCACGCACTCATCGCAAATATATACTCCCGGCCCAGCTATCAATTTGCGCACTTGCTCCTGAGACTTTCCACAAAAGGAACATTTTAGATGGGAGTCATACTTTGACATACTCTGCCTCTCATTTCACTACTGCGGTCGGTTTGACCTTGGTGGGGCTGGAGATTACGCCATCTATGATACCATAATTTTGGGCTTCCTCTGCCGACATAAAGAAGTCGCGTTCCGTATCTGCTGCTATTTTTTCCAGGGGTTGACCCGTGTGTTCCGCTAGCAATTCATTCAGAGTTTGCTTATGATAGAGAATTTCTCTGGCTTGAATTTCTATGTCAACCGCTTGTCCTTGAGCCCCACCTAATGGCTGGTGAATCATGATCCGGGAATTCGGCAAAGACATGCGCTTGCCTGGGCCCCCCGCCGTCAGCAGAAATGCGCCCATACTCGCAGCTAAACCATAACATATGGTCACCACATCTGGGCGAATTTGTTGCATCGTGTCATATATTGCCATCCCAGCCGTCACCGACCCTCCCGGGGAGTTGATGTATAGCTGGATGTCTTTTTCGGGGTCTTCTGCTTCCAGGAACAGCAATTGGGCCACTAGCGAGTCGGCTACATTATCGTTCACCTGCGTTCCCAAAAAGACAATCCGCTCGCGCAATAGCCGCGAGTATATATCAAAGGCCCTTTCTCCTCTACCGGACTGTTCGACTACCATCGGGATGACGCCCAAGGTCTTCACAGAGTAGGCATCAAAGCTGCTCTTGCTTTCGGGCGAGTAATTTTTGGTTTGAGATACAAGCATAAAGCCGTCAGTTGTCAGTTATCAGTTGTCAGTTGTCAGTTGTCAGTGGCCTAGTCTGTCTTTGCCTGTTCTGGTCAGCTAATACCATTCTCTCTGTAGACCATTATGACCTAATCTACTGGAGTTGGGGGGAAAATCTTACTCTTGGGACTCGAATGGGCCGATCTACTCGATAGGTGCTTCGGGCCCTGTTTGAGAGATTTCCTCTGCTGGTGCTGGATCTGCTAGTGCTGTCTCCTCGCGAACCCCTACGGTCCGCGGACGGCCCGAAAAATCGGACTCCGACTGACCGATCGCCTCTTGGGAGTCGGGATCTGCTGGTGGTTGTAGGGTTCCTTCTGGGACCAGTTCTATCGTGCTATGTTCTTCTACCCAACCGAGGACTTTTTCTCGCACCAGGTCTATTCCGACCGCCTCTCTCAGTTTTGCTTCGTCAAATATCTCCTTCTCCTGATTAGAGTATCGATCCAATATCTCTGTCATTTTCGCCTCTATGGCTTCTGGGGAGACTTCAATGGATTCCCGTTTGGCTATTTCTTTGACTGCTAGGTTGCGTTTAATCCGTGCGATCGCCTCTGGCTGTGAGTTCTCGCGCATGGAAGCGACCATTTCTTTTGTCAACATCTTTTGCACGTCCACCCCTTGCTTAGCCAGATCGTATACTGCCTGAGTAATCATTTCGTCAATCTCAGAGGATATCCTACTTGCAGGAATTTCCACTTCCAACTGCTCTACCAGCGCCTCCATGAGAGCTTGGGACTTGTTAGCTGCTGTTTGACCTTCGGCCCGATCTGTATATTTGCTTTCCAGATCGGCTCGCAATTCGGCTAAGGTTTCAAACTCACTGGCTTCTGCGGCGAACTCATCGTCTAATTCTGGTAACTCTTGTTCTTTAATCTCCTTGAGGGTAATACTGAACAGTGCTGGCTTTCCGCTCAAATCCTTTTGGGGATAGTCTTCTGGGAACTGGAGCGGTACTTCTTTAGTTTCCCCCAGCTGCATCCCGACAATGCCCTCCACAAATCCGGGGATAAACCCTTCCGTTTTCAGTTCCAGTTCAAACTCGTCCGCTTTGGCTCCGGGAATCTCTGTTTCCCCTTCTTCCCCTTCTTCCCCTACGGTCCGCGGACGGCCCGAAAAATCGGAAGAAGATGTCTTCGCCATCCGCCCGGCAAAATCGATTACCGTTATGTCCCCCATCTGGGCTGGACGGTCTTCTACTGGTATCAGAGTCGCTTGCTTGTGACGTTGCTCTTCCAATATTCCATCTACTGTGGCGGGGTCGTACTTTACTTCCTCTACTTTTATGGTTAAGCCCGTGTACTGTTCGATTTTAATTTCTGGCGGTATGTCAACCGCCACATCGAATGTCAGCGGTTGTCCTGGCTGATACTGGCTGACTAATGCCTCGAACTCCGATACCAACTGGGGTTTGTCCAAAGCCTCTATCTTCTCTTGGGCGATCGCCTCTGATGCCGCTTCTTCGATCAGCTTTTCCAGGGCCACTGCTTTCAGGTTCTGGGAGCCCAACTGCTGGATCAACACTTGACGCGGCACTTTTCCTTTCCTAAACCCAGGAATGTTTACATTCCGCTTGTAATCTGCCAGCACCTGCTCGTAAGCCTGCTTGGACCTTTCCGGTGTTATTTCTATTTCCAGACCCATCTGGCTGTTTGGACGCTTTTCCTGGGTTACTTTCATTTGTTCTTGACCAATATTTCCTACTTGTTCGCAGTCGGCCCGATTTTTCGGACCGTCCGCGGGCCGATCGCCCAGCCTACCAGCAGCGCCAGAGACGCCTGCCGGTTGTGGCGCTGCTGCATGCAGTTGCCGACTGACATTGCTTTCCTATCATACAGTTCCTGTCCGCGAACGGTCCGCGGACGGCCTGAAAAATTGGGGCGGATACATCAGCCCGATAACTTTCAAGACCCTAAAACCCAGGCTGCCAGGCTAACTCAGGCCCTTTGTGCCTAGGGAGCGATCCCCGCTACTGTGTTAACTTGCTATTAGTTAGATTAAGATAGATTACATCCGAGAGCTGCTATAATCTTAAAACTTATAGTTCGTTCATATTTTCGATTTTTGCCTTGTGCTCAAACTTAATATTTGTCTGTAGAAGGAGGATATTTGTCTATATATTACCGAGTAGCAATTTTAGGAGCGACGGGTGCAGTGGGCACCGAGTTAGTGGAATTATTGGCATCGCGAAAATTTCCCCTTGCCGATCTGAAGCTGCTAGCTTCCCCGAGGAGTGCCGGTCGTAAAATGAGGTTTCAGGACAGGGAAATAGAAGTGGAGGCGGTAGAAGAGGGGTGTTTTGATGATGTGGATTTGGTGCTAGCCTCAGCAGGAGGTGCGATTTCGAGAACTTGGGCGCACAAAGCAGTAGCAGCTGGGGCAGTGGTGGTGGATAACTCTAGTGCTTTCCGAATGGAGCCCCAAGTACCATTGGTAATTCCAGAAATTAACCCCCAAGCAGCGGCAAAACATCAGGGGATTATTGCCAACCCCAACTGCTCGACGATTTTGATGGCTGTTGCGGTCTGGCCTTTGCATCAGGTCCAACCGGTGGAGCGCTTGGTGGTGGCGACCTACCAATCGGCTAGCGGTGCCGGTGCGCGGGCGATGGAAGAGGTGAAAACTCAGGCCCAAGCGATCTTAAATGGTGAAGAACCCCAGGGGTCGGCGTTTCCCTATCCCTTGGCTTTTAATTTGTTCCTGCATAACTCCAAGTTGAACGATCGGGGGTATTGTGAGGAAGAAATGAAAATGGTGAATGAGACGCGGAAGATTTTTGGTGTACCGGAGATGAGAATGGCAGCAACTTGCGTGCGGGTGCCCGTACTCCGGGCCCATTCGGAAGCGGTGAATCTGGAATTTGCCCAACCTTTTGATGTACAAGGGGCGCGGGAAATTATTAAAGCAGCACCAGGGGTGCGTCTGGTAGAAGATTGGCAGGCAAACTATTTCCCGATGCCGATGGAGGCGACGGGTAAAGATGATGTATTGGTCGGTCGGATTCGTCAAGATATTTCTCATCCCTGTGGGTTGGATCTGTGGCTGAGTGGCGACCAAATTCGGAAGGGGGCAGCTTTGAATGCCGTGCAAATTGCGGAGTTGTTGGTGGAACAAAATCTGCTAGGTAGTCCGAAAATGATCGGCTTGGACTGCCGAGAGAGTTAGCAATGAGGAGTGAATTGTGAGAGAGTTTGGACGAGTGCTCACGGCTATGGTGACGCCTTTCGCAGCAGATGGCAAGGTAGATTACGCTGTTGCTGAAAAGCTGGCATCCTGGTTAGTGGAAAACGGCTCGGATAGTTTGGTGATTTGCGGTACGACGGGTGAGTCTCCGACTTTAAGTTGGGATGAGGAGTACGAGTTGTTTCAGGTGGTGCAGAAGGCAGTGGCAGGCAAGGGGTTGGTAATCGCTGGTACGGGCTCGAATTCGACCTCGGAGGCGATCGCGGCTACGGAAAAAGCTGCTAAGCTAGGATTAGATGGTTCTTTGCAGGTGGTGCCTTATTACAATAAGCCGCCTCAAGAGGGGCTGTATCAGCATTTTCGGGCGATCGCCTCTAGTTGCCCTTCCTTACCGATAATGCTCTACAATATTCCCGGTCGGACCGGGACGAATATGCAACCAGAGACGATCGCGCGTCTGGCGGAAATAGATAATATCGTAGCAATCAAGGAGGCGAGTGGGAATCTCGATTGGGTCAGTCAGATCGGAAGTATGACTGCGCCAGAATTTGAGATCTACTCAGGGGATGATTCTCTGACTTTACCCCTGTTAGCAGTGGGCGGGAAAGGGGTGGTCAGTGTTGCTTCTCATGTGGTGGGAAGTCAGTTACAAGAGATGATTCAAGCTTTTGGGGCGGGTCAGACCCAAAAGGCCACTGAAATACATCTGCAACTTTTCCCTTTATTCAAAGCTTTGTTTACCACTACGAACCCTATTCCCGTTAAGGCGGCACTCAGACTGCAAGGTTGGGAGGTGGGTTCGACTCGTCTTCCCCTTGCAGAACCGCCAGAACATGTCAATCAAACCATAAAAACTGTTCTGACTGAATTAAATTTACTCTCATAAGGTTTTGAGTACAACTTAATAGTTTTAATTGTCAATTGTAGGAAGTAAGTTGTAGGTAGTCCACCAGTCCTACGCAACTAACAACTAACAATTGTCATGGGTTAGTCATTAGTCATCCGCAGACTAATGACTAAGTCCTAATGACTTAAAATAAATGAATGTAGAGGTAGTTTATGACTAAAAACGGCTCGAAACCAAAATTGAAAATAATTCCCCTAGGAGGATTGCACGAAATCGGTAAAAATACCTGCGTTTTTGAGTTTAATGAGGAAATCATGCTGCTGGACGCGGGATTGGGTTTCCCGACTGAGGGAATGCATGGTGTCAATATCGTGTTGCCCGATATCAGCTATCTGCGAGAAAATAGTCACCGCATTCAGGGGACGATCGTTACTCACGGTCATGAAGATCATATCGGGGGTATTCCCTATCACCTACGAGAGTTTGATATTCCAGTGATTTACGGTCCCCGCTTGGCGATGGCTTTGCTGGAGTATAAACTGGCAGAGGCGGGAGTGGCCGATCGCACGGAGTTGAGAACGGTCGGACCTCGGGATATGGTGCGCATTGGCAAGCATTTTTTGGTGGAGTTTATTCGCAATACGCACTCAATGGCGGATAGCTTTACGGTGGCGATACATACTCCTATTGGGGTGGTGATTCATACGGGGGATTTTAAGATCGATCATACGCCAGTAGATGGGGAATATTTTGATTTTCATAGATTGGCAGAACATGGGGAACAGGGAGTTCTGTGTTTGATGAGTGATTCGACTAACTCGGAAGTATCGGGTTTCACTCCTTCGGAAAGTTCTGTTTATCCTAATCTGGATCGGGTAATTTCTCAAGCCTCGGGACGGGTGCTAGTAACGACTTTTGCTTCTTCTGTGCATCGGATTAATATAATTTTGCAGCTGGCCCAGAAGAATAACCGGTTGGTGTCGATCCTGGGACGATCGATGCTGAATGTGATTGCCCACGCACGCCACCTGGGTTATATCAAGTGCCCGGAGAGTTTACTGCAACCTTTACATGCTATACGCAGTCTGCCCGACGATCAAATATTGATTCTGACTACGGGTTCTCAAGGGGAACCTCTGTCGGCCATGACTAGGATCGCGAATAAATCTCACCGACAAATTAAAATCCGTAAGGGGGATACTGTGATATTCTCGGCGAACCCGATCCCGGGAAATACAATTTCGGTGGTGAACACGATTGATAAATTGATGAAGCTGGGTGCTAATGTGGTATATGGGCGAGATAAGGGGATTCATGTTTCCGGTCACGGCTGTCAGGAAGACCAAAAGTTTATGCTGGGTCTGACTCGCCCTAAGTTTTTCTTGCCAGTTCACGGCGAACATCGCATGCTGATTAAACATGCCCAAACTGCTCAAAGTCTGGGCATTCCCCAGGAAAATATGGCGATCGTTGATAATGGGGATGTGGTAGAACTGTCGGTAGATTCTATTCGTATCGCTAGTAAGGTCTCTTCTGGGATTGTCTTGGTGGATAATACGGGACTGTTTCACGATCGCCTGCTGAAGGAACGCCAGCAACTGGCAGAAGATGGGGTGGTCACGATCGCGGCTACGATCGGTTGGGATGGTAAGTTAGTCGCTCAGCCTCAGTTGCATCTGCGGGGTGTGGTCACTTGCCTGGAAAGTACGCATTTACAAGCTTCTGTGACTCAGTCTATGGAAACTATCTTGCGAGATAGATTTTCGGAGTTCTCTTATTGCTTCGAGAATGGGGAAGTGGAAGTGGACTGGGAAAAACTCCAAGCTCAGTTAGAGACGACATTGGGTAAGCTTGTGCGACGCTTGCTGCAAAGTAAGCCTATGCTGGTCTTGTTACTCCAAAAACTAGATTTTCCCGATGTGCCCCCAAGTCTCCCTGCTGTTGCGGAAACTGACAGTCCAGTGAAATCTCGTACCCGTTCTACTGCTAAAGTCGCTTCTTAGATCGTAAGGCGTAGGATGGGCGGGCGTCTCGCCTGCCCGGGGTGAGGCGTAAGGCGGGCGTCTCGCCTGCCCTACGCTGCCTCAGATGAGATGAAAAATGAAGCTAAGTAGGATAAAATCATGTCAGACGATCGGCGAATAGCGACAGCATTACTGCTGCTGAGACTGAGTGTATTGTGCGATTCGTTTAAAGTAAACTGACTTGACACAAATCAAGAAAGGGGAGCGTTACCAGGGAATCATTAGCCC
>JACOMV010000149.1 GCA_014324065.1 Hormoscilla sp. SP12CHS1
TAGCCTCCTGCGGTGAAAGTCGCAAGTCCGGTTCCGAAAGGGAGGGTTGAGAGGCGACTCTCAGCTCGATCCCGACCGGAGCTTTTTGAGACATGATTTTTTTATTAGATACCAATATTTGTATCTACATCATCAAGAAGAAACCAGCAAAAGTGTTTGAAAGGTTTCGGACATTGAGACTCTCTGATTTAGGGGTTTAATCTATCACAGTGGCCGAATTGGAATATGGAGCATACAAAAGTCAGAATCGAAGCAAAAACGGAGGGAAGATAAATTTATTTATCATGTCTATGTAAATTGCGCAATTTGACGAAAGAGCAGCTTACATTTATGGAAAAGTTAGGGGATAATTAGAGAAAAAAGGCATAGTGATAGGAGCGATGGATATGCTGATAGCATAGGAGTGACTTTGGTGACAAATAACGTCAGGTAATTTTCCCTGATTTATCAATTAGCTTTGGAAAATTGGGCAAAATAATTGATGATAGCTGACTACCAAGGATAAACTGTACAGAGTCTTTTACTATCGCCAAAATTAATCATTATCGCCATATGCACGCTAACCTATCTCAAATTACCAAAATTGTCAAGGCAGTTTCTCACAACTTCCAGGATGAGGCAATAAACCCATTAGTTACTGGCATTACTACCGATAGCCGGAGCCTAGATCGCACCCGCTCGTCCGGTGAGTTGTTCCTGGCATTGCGGGGAGAAAAGTTTGACGGACATGAATTTGTCTCGGAGGCGATCGCCTGGGGCGCGATCGCGGCCATCACGGACAAACTCCTGCCCCTACCCGTACCGCAGCTAGTGGTAGAAGATACCCTCGTAGCTTACCAGCAAATCGCCAGTTGGTGGCGTCAGCAGTTTGACATTCCCATCATTGCGGTCACGGGTTCGGTGGGCAAAACTACCACTAAGGAATTAATTGCCGCCGTGTTAGCAACCCAGGGGAAGGTGCTCAAAAGTCAGGCCAATTTTAATAACGAAATTGGCGTCCCCAAAACCATTTTAGAACTCTCTTCAGAGCATAACTTTGCTGCGATCGAAATGGCAATGCGCGGTGTCGGACAAATTGCCCTGTTGACAGAAATAGCCCGGCCCACTATGGGGGTAATTACTAATGTGGGAACGGCCCATATCGGTTTGCTTGGTTCCGAAGAGGCGATCGCCCGTGCCAAGTGTGAGTTGCTAGCAGAAATGCCCCCGACTGGCGTGGCAATTCTCAACCAGGACGATCGCCGACTGATGTCAACTGCGGCCACAGTTTGGCAAGGACAAACTCTTACCTACGGTTTAGAATCAGGGGACTTGCGGGGGCGACCGATCGATCCAAATACCCTAGAATTATCAGGATTGCAGTTGCCTTTACCTTTACCCGGGCGTCACAATGCTGCTAATTATCTGGCAGCATTAGCAGTGGCGCAGGTGCTGAACATTGACTGGACGGTATTTGCGGAAGGTTTATCAGTGACATTACCTCAAGGACGCGCCCAGCGCCACGAGTTACCCAACGATCTTGTCATTTTAGATGAAACTTACAATGCCGGGCTAGAATCTATGAAAGCGGCCTTGCATCTGCTAGCAGAAACCCCCGGAAAGCGTCACATTGCTGTCCTGGGAACCATGAAAGAATTGGGTACCCGATCGCCCGAGTTTCACCAGCAAGTAGGGGAAACGGCCCGGAAACTGCATCTGGATGCCGTACTGGTTTTGGTGGATGACCCCCAAGCAGAGGCGATCGCCCTGGGTGCAGCAGGAATACCTACAGAAACCTTTCCCACTCACGAGTCCTTGATTAACCGATTGAAAGAGACGATCCAACCGGGCGATCGCCTCTTGTTTAAGGCGTCCCATTCCCTCAGATTAGACCGAGTTGTCAGTCAGCTAATGGCTAATCCCTAGCACTACCAGGATCTTATCATTTGTGTGAGTCATAAGTCAAGAAACCTGGTTTCTGGGCACTCTCGAATCAATTTTAAAGCAGATATCAAAGCTGACAAGCGCAAAGATTTCAGTTAATCTTAACCTACTTTAATTGCAGTACAGTTAAGCTATCACTATGGGAAGATTGTCCGATTTTTCGGGCCGTCCGCAGACCGTGCAGGAGATGAATTCTGGTATAATTTATGTCAGTTCATATGGCGATCGCTGTCCTGTGAGCGATCGCCCGTCATAAGCAATTCAAAATTCTCTCATTCAAAATTCAAAATTGGGAAAGTCTTTGAGAACAAGGATCGAGCGATGTCTCCTGGGTAGTACGTTCCCAGGAGACATCGCAGCGGATCGGCCTATGCAATTTAAATGCACGACATATGCGCTCGTGCCTGAAAATATCCGGCTTTTTCACAAGGACAATCCTGTTTGAGTATCTGTTCCCGCTGCTAGAAACTATTCTTCCCATGAGTGAGCCAGGCGCGATCTCCGGTGGTAGCTACCGCAGACCCTGTTCTCGTAACAGTCGATCTGCCCAAGCTTTGTCGTCTTTCTTCAGTGGTGGTACGGGTTCAAGAGAGTAATCCACGGATATATCGAATCCCGCTTGCTCATACACCTGAGCTAACAAACTCTGTAAATCCACTAATGGTTCGGGATCTCTTGACCGCAAAGGCAGCAGAAACTGGGGAATCTCTTGGCGGACATTAAATCCATACAACTGAGCCCGGGGACGGTTATTTCTGCGAGCAACCAAGATGCGGTAATCTGTGCGTGGGGTTTCACCGAGAATAGGCATGGGTTTACCTCCCCGAAGTAAATCAATCTCTACTAGGTGAGTCGGACTAGCGAGCACTTGAGACCGCTTGTCTTCATACGCTTCCCGTCCTTTTCTAGCTCGTTTATTAGTAGGAGAGAGAATTTCAATTACTGTCACTACATGGGAGGTTGCCACTTCTCGGATTTCTAAATAACTTTCTCGGATTTCTTCTGGTATGGGCAGGGTTACCGTTACCGATTCAGATTTTGCTGGCAGGGTTGCAGTCGTCGATCTTATTTGGGTTGGGATCGATCTGTGGGATGTTACAGCTACATCGGGAATCCCAATTAAGACTGAATCAGAAACATCACTCAAATAGGTTCGCTTTTCGATCGCCACCCGATATTTCGGACGCAGTGCGGGCCCGAGGGCGATCGCGATCGCGGTTATCAGGCGATGATGCACCTCCGGCCACAATTCGTGATGTTCTAAATAAGGATTCATTCCCGGGAATGGATAAGGCATTTTCCTCACCTCGCGCTTTGGTCATTTCTATTATAATCGCTTCTACCGTAGGTTGGGTCTCCGAACGAAACCCAACAGGCTCACACGCTACACGCTTCGCTACCACTACATAACATTTCGATGGGTGTGGTCTTGCACCAGTTGTTGGCCACACCCGCTCATGACAGTGGGTGCGGCCCACCCTACATAACATTTCGATGTACCCGATCGCCCGTTACTCGTGCTACGATCGTATTTGTACCAGCGTCTGCTAGTTAATATGGTTGAAACAGTTCCCGCTCAAAATATAGACTTGCGCTACTCGATCGCCACCTTTGGGATTCAACTTGTCGAAGATGACCAATTTTTCAGGGAATGGCAAGATAATTTACCAGCACTTACCGAGATCGACAAGCTGCTTTTAGATAAAGTCAAAGCTGGTTATCTCAATCTTATCAATTACCCGCCTATGCTAGAAGATGTGGTGAAGATGGCCGTGCTATATCCGATGCTGTTTCTCGCTGATTTTTATCTCGTTCCCTTTTTCTTTAAATTAGAACAATCGATTGATATTGCCTCTGAAGATGAAGGCACGATCGTCAAAGGTAGAATCGACACCTTGGTATTAAAAGATCGATTTTGGGTGATGGCGATCGAGTCTAAGAAAGCTGCTTTTTCCATTGAAGCAGGACTGGCACAAATTCTCACCTATATGCTGGGGAATCCTCATCCAGAACAACCTAGCTATGGTACGATCGCGACTGGAGGTAGTTTTGTCTTTCTGAAATTGGTTAAGGGAGAACCTCCCCAGTACGCGACTTCTAAAGTGTTTATTACCCGAAATCCTGGAAATGAGTTATATGACGTTCTCAGGATTTTACAGCGTTTGCGCCAAATCGCAATTAACAATTAAATTCCATGACTCTTGCCAATCACCCAATGACGCCGGAAGAAACGGGCCAAAGCAGTTTCTTCTAATGATAGGTAAATTGGACGTCCGTGGGGACAGGTGCGCGGGTTGCGCGTGCATTTCCATTGGTCTAAAATGCTTTGCATTTCTGGTACAGTCAGAGGAGTTCCATTGCGGATGGCACTCCGACAAGCGGTGGCAACTTGCGCTGCTTGTAAGTCCCCTCCTAAACTCAGTTCCACGATCGCCTCGGAACAATCTTCTCGTTGGTGCAGCATTTCTGGGGCGCTGCGGACTGCCCAAATTTGCTCCCCGAAGGGTTCTACTTCTATCTCTAAACGCCCTAGTTGTTCTAGTTGGGCAGCTGTTAATTGAGAGAGGATTACCGGTGGTTCTAAGTCCACAAGCAGCCACCGATCGCGCAACTTTTCGTACAGAACTCGTTCGTGGGCAATATGCTGTTCTACTAACCACATGCCCCCGGGATGTTCTGCTACAATATAGGTATTGCGAACCTGGGCGATCGCTCGCAGTTCCAGGAATGAGGTATCGGAGGGGTTCTCAGTTGCGAGACTATAATCAATTTCAGCGCCAGAATCTGCGATCAGTTTTCCTACCCGTTCTTGATGGAACCCTACAGGTAAATTCTCGGGAGTCAGGCGCAACGCTTGTTCGATCGCCCCTTGAATTTGTGCTTGCCAGTATTCTAGTTCGTGTAAGTAGATTTGGGTTTTGGCAGGATGGCGGTTCCAGTCGATGAATTTGGGCGAAATTAACAGATGTAGGAAGCAGACCGGGTAGCGATCGCGCGGCAAGGTGCGTCCGAAAGCTGCTAATATAGTTTGCTCTAATTCTGGGGACTTAACGATCCGTCCATTGGTCGCCACCTTCACCCAATCCGGACGCCGCCGATGGCACCTGTCTGGCAATCCAATTACCAACTGAATTTTGCCTGGGTTCTCCTCTGTCTCGCTTTCTGGCGTTCGATGTCCCCGGGGGACCCCTCCGCTACTCAGTGCACTACCCCGGGGACATCGAGGCGGCACTTCCACCAGCAACTGTTGCAAGTCATGCCAGTGGACGTTCCGCAACAACTGGGGCATAACTGCTTTCGCCGTGGCACCCGGACTGATGGTCAACAAAGATCTCTCTGACTGCTTCACCTGCCAGGTCACCTGGGGATGGCACAGGGCTATTTGATGGATCGTATTTTGCACTTGCCGTAACTCCTGCGCCGGAGATAGCAATCCTTGGCGACCGATCGCCCGCGTCCCAAACAGGTTGTCCACGTATACTATCGTCCCGGGGGCGATCGCCACCCTTTCTTCTTGCACCGCTTCTCCCAAAGCATTGTAGGAGATCCGCCACCCTTCAGTTCCCAATGCCGGGCGACTGCAAATCTCTAACTCTGCCAACTGGGCGATACTATGCAAAGCTTCCCCGCGAAACCCCAAACTGGTAATTTTCCACAGGTCATCGCAGTGATGGATTTTACTCGTGCTGTGGGCCGTTGCCGCTTGTCGCAAGTTATCTCTGTCCATCCCCCAGCCATTATCCGCCACCGTCACTCCCCAGGTCTCGGGTTCTAGTGCGATCGCGATCCGAGTCGCCCCCGCATCCAGGGCATTTTCGACCAATTCTCGCACCACTGCTGCCATTGAGTCTATCACCTCACTGGCAGCAATGAGATGCACTACTTCTGCGGGTAGGGGTTCGATCTCTGACGCTATCATTTTCCGTTGACGATCGCCAATCTAGTTAGGACATTTGTATCTAACAATACTTCTCCTTCCCCGACGGGAGCCTGGGAAAGTCATTCGACCTTATCCATTATCCTACAGATGGGATACTTGAGTGAGCAATAGCTTCGGAGCTCAAGGCCAGGAGACTGTAGGCTAAAGATTCCATGATTACATAAATGTCCAGGTAATGAACGGTGTATACAGGCCGACAGGCATAGGCATTGGAGTTCTTCAGGTTCTTCAGTTATTTTGGGAAATCTGCTTTTGGTTGAGGGTAATATAGGAAGAAACATGTGTAATCATCGACTGACGCCATGAGTTTCTGCATTAACCCCAGTTGTCCCCATCCAGGAGACCCCGGCCCTCTGCGGTTTTGCCGGCACTGCGGCTCGCCCTTGGCTACGTATTAGGCAGCCCCGAAATTAGTTTTTATCTATATTTTCGCTACTCCCTCTTCTCTTGTTCATTTTCCGGCCTCTCAGTCGGATTTTAAGCTGCGTTAATCCTTTCGTGTGCTCTCATTATCATTCTATCGATTTTCGTTTAATATCGTCGCACTGAGAGGCCGCTAACGAAATACCCTTATTTTACCCCGAATAGGTTGAACTCTTTTTATACATTGGGTTCAACCTATTTTTATTGTCTTGGAATCAGGAATGATCATTTTGGCCTATATCCTGATCGAAATCTATTTCTTAACATCATTTAAGACGTTATTTCTACTTTATGAACGGCACTTCAAACTGTTAGTTAAAATATGCACAAATTGACATAATAATTAACTTGAATTACAGTCGGATGTTTGTTTTAGCTTTGCATTGTCAATTTGCTTAGAGATAAGCTGCAACTTATATGGGGTATGGGTTGTAGATATATTAAATATTGGTTAAATATCGATGTCGTTAAATATTATGAAGTATTCGACTTAATCCTTTTTGTAGTTTATTGTACCCTTAAAGTTCTGCCATTTATGGATAGAACATTCATTTACTTACGACGTCCTGTTTTGTGCTCATTACTAACTTTTGAATTCGTACATTAATAAATTAATTTGTTATAATCTCTGTTTGAAATTTATTTTCAACTTATGTGGTTGTCTATTTGGTATTGCGACGTTCATCTATTTCCTATTAGGTATTGAGTTACTAAATTGATAGGAAATGATTGGTTAGAAATATACTATAAGTTGTAGTATAAAGACGTTCTTTTACCCAAATACCTCCTTAAAATCCTCCTCGAAGAATCCATTAGGCCATTCGCTAATAAAATTACCATATTGGTCTAGATGTAGCGGTGTGCAGTGTGTTTTTTCAGTATTTCTACTTACGTATATAACCGATATGTTATCTGATGATAATTGTCCCTTACGAATTAAGTTTTGAAGTCGTAGTATAAGTAGTTCACTGTGAGTTTCAACTATGAATCTGTTATTTATAGGTGGTTTTATACACTTAGTTAGAAGCGATCCTATTTCGCTCTGCATCTGCGGATGTATATGTGATTCGGGATGGTCTAATAGTAAAGTTATGCCTTTTTCTATTATGCTATAAAGAATGATGGGTAAAATGCTGCGTAGCCCTGAACTGGCGTTAACTAGAGAATAGTTAAGGTGGTTTAGTCTACGTATGGTTATTCTTTCGTTAGTAAACTTATCCACTAGATATAATTCTGAATCACTGCTATGCAGAAATTCGCAATTTAGGTTGAAATATTTAAGTTGTTGGTTAATTTCTTGACGTATTTGTGTGTTATTTTTTATTTTATCAAATAATTTACTTTCTATGTCCTCTTTTGCTAGGTATATGCATTTATCTGGAACTGATAATACGTCATATATATCTAGAGGATTGTAGTATCGTTTTATTAGACTTCGAGGCATCTCTATTAGAGGACATGTATTATCTGTAGGATTCCCCGGATGCTCGAATATAGATGGGTAGTTATTGAAATTGGTATCCCTGATAGATTTTAGTATTAGGCTTTTACCACTGTTACACTTACCATACAACAAAGTTATAGGTCTGACTGGAATTATCTCTGAATATGTAAAGTTATTAAGATTTTCCATAGTTGTGTATTCCTCTTATAATGGCTTGAAAGAAAAAAGCCTGCGATGATAATGTACTAAGTGTAATATTTCCTGCTCAAGTAGAGGTTAGAACTGAACCTACTATTGAAGTTAATGATAAACCACACGGCCATATAGAATATAATGCATTTGATCCTTTACTCAAAAAAAAGAACAAGGAAATAAATGCGGTAGACTACCTCCTATAGGTTGTAACTGACCCAAATCTCCGGCAAGAAACCAGACAGGATCACAGTCATGTTGACCCACTACATTTCGATAACGATTAACTATATAGAGGAATAAATGGGCGTCTTCAGAGGCCAATTGACTAATCTCATCTACGAGAACTAATAGTCGTCGTGCTCCCCATCTACTATCAATGCGATCTAGAGGTATACTATCTGCTGATAGCCGTTTGCCGCGTTCATCAGGGATAGGAGAAGGCACAAAACTTTGTACCCCCAACTTCATCCCAACTGAGCGTGCAATGGTAGTAGGTCTATAGCCAGGCATATGAGTAGCTGCACGGCCTGTAAAAGCTACGGAGATAACCTCGTAACTATGCGACTCATAATATTCTGCAACCCGGTGCATTAAAGTACTCTTGCCGGTCCCAACAGATTATTACTGGGGATATGGTTCATATGGTACCGGTAAAAATAAGTTAGGACAGATATTGATGATCGTCCGAGAAATATTGCGTGTTCGTGTTCATTTTTCAGGAACCGAACTGGAGCCAAAAACCCAATAACTAAGGCTATGCACATTAGGGTTAGTCTATTTAGATTAGCCCTAATTTATACTTTTTAATTTTTTTAAAATATTTTTATTACTATAAACAGTATTCCCGCCCTCAAATTATATGTAAATTATCACTACCCGTTACACTCAATAAAACATAAACTATTACCGATTAATATTTATCTTTATTCATATAAAATAGTATAACGTAGTCCATTAACTCCTTGTTTACAAATGTCACAAAAACGTACAATCAAAAACATTTACACAGATGGAGCATGCACAGGTAATCCAGGACCCGGAGGCTGGGGTGTCTTAGTAAAGTTCAATGATAATACTATCCATGAAATGGGTGGCAGAGTTGAACAAACTACCAATAATAGGATGGAGCTACAAGCTACAATCGTCGCTTTGAAACTACTAAACAGTTCCACACAAGTCGAACCGATCACACTCTACACAGATAGCAAATATGTTATAAAAGGCATAACAAGTTGGGTAATAGGCTGGAAAAAGAACGGTTGGAAAACCTCACAAAAGAAACCAGTGTTAAATCAAGACCTATGGATGATTCTCGACCGACTTAATAATCAAAAGGTAATATGGAAACACGTTAAAGGCCATAGTGGCAACCCAGGTAATGAACGCTGTGACACCATCGCACGGGCTTTTGCTAAAAACCAAGAAATAGATATACAATAGATTTAGATCACCTAACTATTATAGTACTCAAAAAAAAATTACTATCTAATTAGTTTGTCGTAACGGGGGCATGGCGAAATGGCAGACGCTACGGACTTAAAATCCGTTGACCTTAAAAGTCGTGAGGGTTCAAGTCCCTCTGCCCCCACCAGTACTTCCAAAATTTGGTAGTCCAAGAGCATAAGAAAAAAAATTAGTTCTCACTAGTCCTAAATTCAGCCTATTCAGAAGGCAATTCTCATCATATATAATGAAGACCAACTAAGAGACAGACAACAACGAAGAGAGCCCTACTATTTTCGTATCATATCTACGAACTCACTTCCGAGTCAGCTCACTCATATGGATGCAGAAATAAACTGAGTTCGGGCTCCACTGGCACTTTTAATATTTAGTATTATTATATACTAAATATAGGGCGACTGGCGTGGCATTGTTGGTGTCTTGGCGAAGGGGGCTCTCAAAGCAGTAAGGAACAATCGCACAACCGTCAGACCTCCCAGAACGCGCAGCGGCAGATTGGCTGCTCTCTCAAGCACAGTTCCTGACCGTTCGCAGCATCAGGAGCGATCGGGCCAATA
>JACOMV010000150.1 GCA_014324065.1 Hormoscilla sp. SP12CHS1
TGAGGCTGAAGTCCTCACCGGAAGTAATAGCATATACGTCGGAAATTTGAGTTTCCACATAGGGAGGGTTTTCCAGACTAAGTTCTTGCAAATTGCTGAGGTCGCCTAACTCAGAGGGGAGCGTACCGCTCAGGCTGTTCCAGGCCAGCTCGAGTCTTTGCAAATTGCTGAGGGAACCTAACTCAGAGGGGAGCGTACCACTCAAGCCGTTGTATTGCAGGGAGAGCCATCGCAATTTGCTGAGGGAGCCTAACTCAGAGGGGAGCGTACCGCTCAGGTTGTTCCTAGACAGGCGGAGCCTGGGAACGCAAACCAGAGGCTCTGCCTCCAGGAGCGAAAGCTGTAATCAACTGGAGGCAGAGCCTCGAAAATTACGTTCCCAGCCAGAGACGCCAGAGACTGGGAACGAGGTAACCTACAGATGGTTTGAACTGCCGAATGATTGCAAACCTAATCGCCAATGATAGGCGATCGCATGAACAAAGTCGAGGTATCCTGGAAAGCCACAGAAGTATTTGGCATCAGAGTCGGGACCGAGTTTCGCAACCGGGTCGTCAACTGCACCGTTGTAGCATCGTACAGCTGGGTAACCATTTTAGGATACAAACCAATCCCAATAATTGGCACCAACAAACAAGCAATAATGAATACTTCACGCGGTTCAGCATCTATCAGCGCTTCATGTTCAACTAACTCCTTGTTTTCCGGTCCGTAGCAGATCTCCCGGAGCATAGATAGCAAGTAGATCGGAGTCAAGATCACGCCTACAGCGGCCAGGAAGACCACCACCACCTTAAAGGTTGAACTGTAGGCATCGCTAGTAGAAAAGCCGAGAAACACCATGACCTCGGCCACAAACCCACTCATTCCCGGCAAGGCCAAGGATGCCATAGAACAAGCAGTCCACATAGCGAAAACCTTGCGCATCTTCTGGCCGACGCCCCCCATTTCATCTAACATCAGAGTGTGCGTGCGATCGTAAGTAGAACCCACTAGGAAGAACAAACTCGCCCCAATCAAACCGTGGGAAATCATTTGCATCACCGCACCGCTTAACCCTAGGTCAGTAAAAGAGGCAATGCCAATCAAAACAAAACCCATGTGGGAAATCGAAGAATAGGCAATTTTCCGCTTCAGGTTGCGCTGGGCAAAGGAAGTCAGGGCAGCATAAACAATATTAACCACCCCCAGAATTACCAAGGCCGGGGCGAAGAAAGCATGGGCATCGGGCAGCATGCCAGCGTTCATCCGAATTAGGGCATATCCCCCCATTTTCAGCAGAATCCCAGCTAGTAACATATGCACTGGGGCAGTAGCTTCCCCGTGGGCATCGGGAAGCCAAGTATGGAAGGGAACGATCGGCAGCTTGACAGCGTAGGCAATGAAGAACCCAGCATATAACAATAGTTGGAAATTCAGCGCGTATTCCTTAGCCGCGATCGCCCTCATATCAAAGGTAACAGTATCGCCATAGAAAGCCATTGCCAAAGCAGCCAGCAAAATAAACAGAGACGCCCCAGCAGTGTAGAGAATAAACTTAGTAGCCGCATACAGACGCTTTTTGCCTCCCCAAATTGCCAGCAGCATATATACCGGAAGCAACTCCAGTTCCCAGGCCAGGAAGAACAACAGCATATCCTGGACAGCAAACACAGCGATTTGACCGCCGTACATAGCCAGCATCAAAAAGTAAAACAGCTTGGGCTTCATAGTCACTGGCCAGGATGCCAACATTGCCAGAGTAGTAATAAAGCCAGTCAGGATCACAAGGGGCATAGATAAGCCATCAACCCCCACCGACCAATTCAAATCTATCTGAGGCACCCAAGCATATTGTTCTACCAATTGCAAATCTGGATTATTCAAATCATACCCAGTGCAGAAGGCGTAAATAATGAAAGCAAAATCAATTAGCCCCACAGTTAGACCGTACCAGCGCACAGTCTTGCCGTCCTTATCTGGTATCAATGGGATCAGCAGCGAAGCGGCAATAGGAAACAGAATTATTGTTGTGAGCCAGGGAAAATTTGCCATTGTTAATTGTTAATTGCTGATTGCTGATTGCTAATTGGTAATTGTTCATGGTGGTGGGCGATGCCCACCCTACCGCTACCGCTTTTCAATTAGCTAATTCCTGAGACAATTACTAAGCCTAGCACCGCCCCAAACACAATCAGGGCATAGAATTGGGCCCGACCATTCTCAAAATATTTCAGACCTTCGCCAGTGATAACCGCAATAAAACCAGTCAGGTTGACTGCCCCATCCACGATCCGGAAGTCCACTTCCATCACCTGTCTTGCTAGGCGTCTAGACCCCTGAACGAAGAGGGCATCGTATATATCGTCAAAGTACCACTTGTTCAGAGATAGCTGATACAAAGACTGGATTGAATGGGCGATCGCCCCAGCATCAAGCTTCCGAGTCAGATACATCAGGGAAGCGACAGTAATGCCAATCAAGGCAATACCCACAGAAGATCCGCCCATAAGCAGAAACTCAGACCATTCAAATTCAGCAGCAACTTCATGCAGTTCTGTCGCCACCTCACCTGGGGGATAAATAAATTCCTCAAAGAAGTTAGCAAAAGGCGTTCCCACCAAGCCAACCAACACCGAAGGAATTGCCAGAGTCATCAGTGGCAGAGTCATGGTCAGAGGCGACTCGTGAGGATGTTCCGCATGATGATGACGATCGTCATCATGTCCGTCGAGACTTTCCTGATGGACTTTCGGCATCCCCCGGGTAGTGATCCTCCGGGATGCCGCAACTTCCAGTTCTTTAACATCCATCGCCCCCGGACCAAAAACCGGTTCTACCATCTCCACCCCAGCAGCTAGCTGAAGTTGCTCTCTAATGGACAAATCATTGCCCCGGAATTCCCCTAAAAAGGTAGAGAAATACATCCGGAACATATAGAATGCAGTAATGCCAGCAGTCAGCCAGCCAACTGCCCAGAGGGCGGGATTAGCTGTAAAAGCGCTACCGAGAATTTCATCTTTTGACCAAAAGCCAGCAAAGGGCGGAATCCCGCAAATTGCCAGAGTGCCTACCAAAAAGGTCAAGCCCGTAACTGGCATATACTTCTGTAGTCCTCCCATCAGCCGCATGTCCTGTGCTAGCACCGGGTCGTGACCGACCACCTCTTCCATGCCGTGAATCACCGAACCAGAACAGAGGAACAGCATCGCTTTGAAGTAAGCGTGAGTCATCAAGTGAAATAGACCAGCACCATAGGCACCGATGCCCATTGCCATCACCATGTAACCCAGCTGGGAGATCGTCGAGTAAGCCAGACCTTTTTTAATGTCGTTTTGGGTAATGGCGATCGAGGCCCCCAAAAATGCCGTAAAGGCACCCGTCCAAGCAATCACAGTCATTGCCGTCGGGATCTGATCGAACACCGGGTACATCCGGGCAATCAGGAAGACACCAGCGGCCACCATTGTGGCCGCGTGGATCAGGGCCGAGATGGGGGTTGGACCTTCCATCGCGTCCGGCAGCCAGACATGCAGAGGGAATTGAGCCGACTTCGCTACTGGCCCTAAAAAGACTAAAACTGCGAATAACGCGGCCAGTCCACCACTGATATAACCATCGGAGACCAACTCAGACAGTTTTGTCCCCATCACCTCGAACTCAAAGCTGCCAGTAGCCCAGTAAAGTCCTAGCATACCCAGCAGCAGACCGAAGTCACCGACCCTGTTAACCACAAAAGCTTTCTGGCAAGCATCAGCAGCTAGCTTGCGATCGTACCAGAACCCGATCAGCAGGTAGGAACACATACCTACCAGTTCCCAGAATATATATACCTGCACCAGGTTAGGACTGACCACCAGACCCAACATCGAAGAGCTAAACAGGCTCAGATATGCATAGAAGCGGACATAACCAGGGTCGTGAGCCATGTAGCCATCAGTGTAGATCATCACCAGAAAGGCCACCGTGGTCACAATCCCCAGCATCAGGGAAGTTAGCTGGTCGATCGTATAGCCCATCTGCAGGTGAAAATCACCCGCCCTTGCCCATTCTAGAGAGAAGGTATAGGCTGAATGTCCCTGAATTTGACTCCAAAGCAGAGCAAATGATAAAGCCATTGATGCGCCCAAGAGGGAAACCACAAAGATGGCGTTCAGCTGCCGCAGCTTGTTAGTCTCATGGTTTAAGGATATTAGGCCCAAGCCGACCAGCATCGCACCTGCCAAGGGCAGGACTGGTATCAACCAGGCATATTGATAGAGCAGTTCCATCGCTAACGCCTACTTTATATTTCTTCACTATTTTTGCCAAACCGTTAACAATTGTGACACATGGATCCGGGTGTAAGTCTAAAGCTCATGTTAAAATCCGCCATCTGCATCCGGTCAGATGGCGGATTTTATAACTGGCGGTTATCGATCTGGATTAAATCACCAGCAGCCCAGAAACCAGGTTTTTCCAAAAAACCTGGTTTCTTAATTCTTTATTGAGATGCTCCCGATTTTTCCGGAACGGTTCGTTCTGAGATGTCTGCGGCTGGGCAGGCTTGGGGTGAGTTGGATGCAGTGGGTGTTTGGCCTATAGCTAGGGCCTCCAGTTGCCAGCACAGATCGTCGGTACTGTGAAACCCTTCGATCCGATACCGGACTTGGCCACCTTCAAATAAGAGCAAAGTTGGTAATGTCCTGAGTCGATAGGCATTGGCGAGTTTCAAACTCCGATCGGCATTGAGTCCAACCATTTTCATACGTGTACCCCATTGAGCCTGAAACTTCTTCAGGGCTGGGGGGATTAGCCGACAAATACCACACCAAGGGGCCCAAAAATACACTAAAACCGGGGTGGAAGCTTCTAAAACTTCTGGAGAAAACGTCCCTTCACTGACCGACAATATCATGATCGTACAAGTTTGTTATATTTTTATCGAATCCAATTGGGATCATGCTACATCTATGTGGGATCGTTTGACTCACTAAATTGCAAAATTAATAAATTGACTGCTTCTGCATGGGCAACTGTCAACATTTATGTCTATGCCCTTGACAAATAATCAATATATGGTACATCAAAAACCAACGCGCGACGTAGCGATGATTAACCAGGGATGGGCCCACCACAGCAGTCCAATAAAAGCAATGACGCCAAAATAGGCGGGGCGGATAAACTCTTGCCATTCCAGGGTTTGACGTCCCTGGGCGATCGCCAGAAAAGGGATGATAGAGGTGCTAGCTTTGACGGTTTCAAAGACTTGACCATAGCGGTCTGCGAGACGGCGATCGCCATGCCAAACCCCAAATATATGATGTAGCACCAAACCGATTGACGTTACCATCGTAAAGGTAGTACCAATCCAAAGGGTATGGGCGATACACCAAATCACCTGTCCGACCATTTGGGGATGACGAGTGACGCGAATGATGCCAGTAGAGTACAGATGAACTTGAGGCTTTTGCAGGGCAGCAATTTCCAGCAGATTAAAAGTAGCTGGGTAAAGAAAAAAGAAGGATAAGGCAGATAGCACCCATACCAGGAGTCTCACGCCTGCTACATCCTGCACCTGCCAGAGTTGCCAGCCATCATAGTGATGGTTAAAGAAGTAAACGATCAACACCATCGCCAGAGGCAGGCTGACTAGGGCAAACAGGACGCGATAGAGTCGGACGCCCATCAGTTTTTCTCCCCTTGGGCGACCCGCAGCTAGTCCGCTGTGGGCAACAGCAAAACCCAGCAGCAGTCCGATCATAATCAAATGGCTGTTCATTAACCAATCGTAAGACATAAACAGTAAGATTGTGAGAAACCGGATTATGAAGGCATTTTTCCACGATACTTGGAAGTTATAGCGACTATTCCCCGGTTTCTTGACCGATGTAAAACATAAACCCCGAAAAACTAAAATAGTAAGTCTAGATCTAATTGTCTGAGATCCAGAGTCCAGAGACATCCCTGTACAACCCTCAAATGTAGCAATCATCAGACCCGAAGTATGGAAAGAGGCGATCGCACTTATCTGTTTTGGTCCGTCAATCTTCCCCACCACCGTTCCCTGCATATCCAACAAGATCATTTTTCCCAGTACAGAAGCAACCATATAACCCCAGGATGTGGCCGCCAGTAATTTTGGATCGGGTAAATCCACTTTCACCTGTCGGATGCGAAAAGGCTTGAGGTCGATTAATAGTAGAGATGTCTGGTTATTTGCTTGGGTAGCTAGCAGTCGATAGGGCACCCCACCAGCAGCGATCGCCCGTTCCAGCAGCACTGGCAGCATCCAGGAACCCACCTTAGTGCCGCGTCGGGTAAAAACCGACAGATGCGTCCCAGAAACTTATTGGTGGGGAATCGATACTTGTCTAAATCTTTCAGAGCTACTATCTGACCAGTTTGGCGATGACAACCGCAGTAAACCCGACCAAATTGTCCTTGTCCCGCCAGTCCCAATATCCTGTACTTGGATAATTGTGATTTTCTGTTCAACGCCATTAGCCATTAACTAGCTTTTGCATTATTTCCGCATGTTCTATCTGGTTTTCCACCATTTCTGATACTGGCTGCAACCTTTCTTCTAACCCCAATATAAAGTGATTGCAGTCTGATCCCAAAGATTCGCAGCTCGTTTGGATGCACTCTAGTTCTCTGCCCGTCAGCTGGCTAAAGAAGGCACTTAAAACTCCCGCATCCATAAAAACTACTGGGCGATCGCCTTTAGGAGCCTGAGCTGCAAAAGGCGAATTCACAATTTTTACCACTAAAAATCCTTGCTGATGGTAGGCATTATCTAAATCGATTTTTCCCCAACCGTGGGTTTGCCAGCATTGTTGCAGGCATTGTACAAACTCTACCATTGCCATCTCCGCCAGGGGCTTTTTGTAGTAGTCGCGCGCTTCTTCACAGAAGCGCGCGTAGAAGTTTTTCCCCCACCAACGACCACAATTGTACAATACCAGACGGGATGCCTGACCTGTTTCTTTGTCCAAGCCCGAATATATTGCTTGCAGTAGGGTTTCTGGCATTGCTATTAGGCGATCGGCGATTTTCCAGCAAACCCAGTTCCAGTTCGCTGCGCACATATACATCGCTCGCAAAGTAATTCCCCGGTATTCTATTATCTATGATTAAATCTGCTACCGAAATCATTTTAACAATTCCTTTTTCTCCTGCTACCTCGTCTTCGTGTCCGAGAGCGCCCACCCATGTCGTTGCCGGGCAAGCGAACGACAGGGTGGGCGTCTCTGGACACGAAACTTTCCTATTTATTTATCAATATTTCTTTCGCCATAGTTAATGACGGTTTTAGTAAGCCCAGTTGTTCTTTACTCATGACTTGACTCAATTGCTGCCATAGTAGTCTATACAGTTTTGTTTCAATTTCTGAACTATTGTAAGTCTCCACTATTACATCTAGCCAACCCCGCAATCTCTCCTTGACAAATGACTCATCATTCAGCAGCATCGCTATCCCACAATAGCGCAGCATCAGCATAGCATTTTTTAGGCTTCGTTCTAACTCGCTCGTTTTTGCCTGAGGCAGTTGCGTTTCCAACTGGGAAGCTACTGCTTGCATAATCTCTAGCTCTTTGTCTCGCAGTTGCTGATATGTTTCTAGGCGAGATGGTAATGATTCTACATACTGGCTGATTATTTTCAGTTCTTCCGGTTTTAGATAACGACTTTCTGCTTCGTTAAAAATTGCTTCGAGTTTTGGATGCATAAACCTTTACATTCGTTTTAGAACAGACTGGAGAAATCATCCAGGGTAAATTCATTGGAGCCCTCCTGTGCTGCTGGCTTGCTAGTCTCTGGCACTGGTGCTGCCACTTTACTTCCTTCCCAGGCGAAGCAGCTAAAAAACTGAGTCACGCTCAGCATCTGCGACAGCGGTTCTAAACTCCCTTGCCAAGCCGCCTGCTTGAGCTGCTGTACCTCTAGGGGCTGGAGATCCCAGTTGACCCCTGTAAAAAACTCTCCCACCGACCTTTGCAGCCATTCTTTCCGTTTTCCTGGTATCTTACCATTTTGCTCCGATCTTGTCAACTGATTCATTGCAGTCGTTCTCCGGAACGTAAGCATTTTTCGATATCCCGAGCTGTAGCCCCCTCATTCAGCCAGAAACCCGCTGCATCAATCCGGTCTTTCCCGCCGATCAGGAATTTACAGTAGGTTTCGCCCATAGAGTAGCATTGGATTTCAATGCAGCTGAGTTGTTTGCGCACCAGTTCTGTAAAAAAGCCTGCGAATAGACCGGCGTATAGGTGGCAAACTGGCAAGCCCACATCTCCCAGGGTGCGGGCCACAGCCGAATCAAACAAGTTGATGAACATAAATCCCTGTTTGCGATCGCCCATATCTACTTCCCAACGACCCCAACCCTGAGAAGTAAACGGCCACCACCAAGTTTCTAGCAGAAACATCAGGTTTGATTGTCGCATATTGCGTTCAAACTCCCGTTCAAACCACTTTTCAAAGAAGAAAGCGTCTTTTTGACCCCATTCGCAGCCGATCGTATACATAATAGCAGCTGAGGCATCCCCTACTTCCTCCTCTAACCCTTCTACCAGACCGATGATGAAGTCTTCCTAGGTGAGGACATTTTGAGCACCATTCCAGTCTACGATGCTGCCCCGGTCCTGGTCGAACTGGAAAAAATCTTGAAAGCCATAGTGATTGTGCTTCTTGGGGTTCTTCTGCTTCAGTCTGTGCAGCAATGGATTTGTATCTACCATAATAATGCCTAGCCATTCGCGGTTAATTTGTCAAGCAGCTGAAATATTCAATCGAGCCATTATACTATTGCCAACTTCGAGATCTTCATCTGAGTTCTATTTAGGCATCGGTTGTCTTGGTCATGTACGATCCGATCTGGAAGTCAGTATTTTCCAGCTGCTTGATGGTCGATCGGGCGATCAGCTTGCCAGACTCTACCAGGACTTCGCCAGTGACTGGATGAAGCATATCCGTTTGAGCGCGACGGCCAATTAGGGCCTCGATGTCCTGCAAAGATTTGACATACATTCCCGGAGGCAGTTCAACCACCACACCATCTTGCAAAACTCTCGATTGGCAAGCTAGTCGGGAATTGGGCTTACAGGAGGTAATAATCTCTAGAGTGCGCTGTTCGCGGCGGGACATCCCCGAAAGGAAATCCATGCCCTGCTTGATATACACGTGGCAGGTAGCACACAGACCCCGTCCGCCGCATTCCTTGAGCACATCTAATTCCTTTATCAATTAGGATAGACAGGAGATTGCCATTGGTTTCCACCTCAGTGAAGGTAGCGATAGGTGAGAGTTTGACAATTTTGACCATTAAATCGTTCTCCGTTTTCGCGTTGGCCTATTGACTAGGGTAACAACAGTTCTTTTTGTCGGGGGGTGAGGGCTTTTTGCTCAACAAGGGCGGGGAAGTCGCGGATGACCTTGGCACATCTGTTGATGAATGCTGCTACCCAGGACTGAATCGACTCGATTTCATGCTCTGTGACTTCCCCAGACTCTGACTGGGTGGAAGAATCTAGAAAGCTAATTTCAGCTTTGCGGTTAACTTGGAAGTGGTTGAGCCACTCGATATTCTTGGGGCGAGAAGATTTCCAGTAATTACTAATCACAGCCACTCCTAGGTATTGGGTGGTGAACTCAGACAGGTGGTTGAGATCTGCCAGAATTTCTTTGAGGGTAACTTGGTGCGTCCCATTCTTGGCGTCCAGTTGCGGCGGGGCAGAGTTTTTGAAGCCATTGCGCGAACCAGTAGATGTGCCTGATGCTGTTTTTGGTACGGGAGCGGGTGCCTGGTTCGTGTCCAGAGACGCCCACCCTGTCGTTCGCCTGCCCGGCAACGACAGGGGTGGGCGCTCTCGGACACGAAAGGTTGGCCCGGGGTGTAATTAAAAGTGACACTTAATCATGAACCGGTGATGTGGTCAAAAGTAGTTGGTCGGGCAGTGCCGGCAGTGCC
>JACOMV010000151.1 GCA_014324065.1 Hormoscilla sp. SP12CHS1
AGAATCAAGCTTTCAGGCGCTCAATGGAAACTCGAAAATGTTAATCAAGTCCTCAGGCAGCGTTGCGCTTATCTCAACTCAGACTTTGTCTGAGTAAAACTACTTACTGCAAAAGTGAGATGCTCCCTGCTGTTCGTGGGGAAACCCAAGAAATATCGAACAACTTCAAAGGACAGAATCAGATAACGAGATAGTCCCAAGCGGTTAATCCCATCTGACGCTGTAGTCTACTTACTACCGGGTAAGTTGGCAGGGTGTTGGTCGTGATGTCTTCGGAATGATGGAGCGAGAATTGAGTAGTTGCAGCTAGACTCCGGTATTTAGACAGATGGCCAATCTGCCTCCCGGGGCCAGAACTCGCCGCGCTTCTTGAAAAAAGCGCTCTCGACTGGGAAAATGGAAAATGCACTCCACTGCTAGCACCACATCAAAGGAGTTCTCTGGCCCTGGCAAGCTGGCGATCGTCAATATTCAAGCCAACTAGTTGTTTGTGGGAGAAACGATCGTTAAGACTGGCGATCGTGCCGCCGAAACCGCAACCGCAGTCGAGGATGCGTGAGCCAGCATCCACCCCACCAGCATCGCACACCCGCCTGCACAAGCTTTCAGCCGCCGCAGCAAAGTCGGCCACGGTACCATCTGCTGCATTGGGGTTATTTATCCCAGTAGCCCCAATGGACATGGCGACCAAATGCGGCGAGCGCCTGCTCGTTCCCTTTGCCCTATTTTGCGAGCAGCCCGTCAAAATAGGGCAATTCCACGTTAGTTTTTACCATATTCTCTGTCATCCTGTTTAGGATACGCGATGTGCAACTTTCTACGGAAGAATAACGGTTTGGTGGTCGAAGGGCTGAAAATGTTGTTCTCAAAACTCCCTAAATACGGCGTTTAGGATATAATCATTTATCTCTTATACTATTTTGGGTAATGCTGTCAACGGATCCTTATGAATGGCTGGAAAAATCCCTGGAAACCATTCACCGCGCTAACTGGTATCGTCAGGTGGTGACCATTGATAATACTCCGGGCCCAGTGGTACAGTTGGCAGGAAAGTCGGCGCTCAATTTTGCTAGTAATGATTATTTGGGACTAGCAGGAGACTCACGCCTGATTCTTGCTGCTGTTAACGCTACCTCTAAATGGGGAACGGGTAGTACGGGTTCGCGACTGCTAAGCGGACATCGACAGTTGCACCGAGACTTGGAAAGGGAGATCGCCTCCTTAAAGCAAACAGCAGATGCGATAGTATTTAGTTCGGGGTATCTGGCCAACCTGGGGGCGATCGCCGCTGTAGTGGGCCAGCGAGATTTGATTCTTTCTGACCAGTACAATCATTCTAGTCTCAAAAATGGAGCAATCCTCAGCGGTGCGAGGGTGCTTGACTACGCCCACTGTAACCTGGAGGATCTCAAAGCCAAGCTGCATCAGCACCGACTGTTTTACCGCCGCTGTTTGATCGTCACCGACAGCGTCTTTAGCATGGATGGGGACTTATGTCCTTTGCCCGAGCTGCTAGACTTAGCAGAAGAGTTTAACTGTATGCTGCTGACAGATGAAGCCCACGCCACGGGAGTATTGGGTGCGACGGGTGCTGGTTGCGTAGAACATTTTGGCTGTCAAGGGCGAGAACTAATACAAGTTGGCACGCTTTCCAAAGCGTTGGCCAGTTTGGGCGGGTATGTAGCTGGCAGTGCTCAGATGATCGATTTTCTCAGAAATCGCGCCCCTAGTTGGATCTATACCACGGCTCTGACTCCAGCAGATACTGCTGCCGCGTTCGAGGCGATCGGGATCTGCCAACTGGAACCGCAACGGCGCACTCAACTATGGCAAAATGTCACTTACCTGAAACAGCTAATTTCTCAACATCTGCCCCATCTGAAACTTTTACCCTCTGAGTCTAGCATACTCTGCATTAAACTAGAGAATGCCGCTCTTGTTTATTGGGTGGGAGAGAAACTGAAAGCTGCGGGGATTTTTGCCCCAGCTATCCGCCCGCCTACCGTCAGTACCAGTCGCATTCGCATCTCACTCATGGCAACTCACGAACCAACTCACCTGCATCAGCTAGTCGATGCCCTCCATCATATCTTACCCTCTTTATGAATTCTTTGTAAAGAATCATTACGGATGTGATAATTGCTGATATTCAGATTAAACTAGACAAGGTCTGTTGTTGGCGCTTTAGCGCCAACAACAGACAATCGGTGATGAGGGGAGGATGTGGCCGAAAGTGGATTTGCGATCGTGCCCAAAGCAGGTACTCTGGGCTGGGGCGCAGATGTGGATGAGCATCATCCCTCTAGATTTGGTGCTGGATTTGTATCCATATCCATCATAGCTATAGGCTATACTGAGTAGCATATATATTAGCTTGCTTGATCCGTCCCAGGGCTTCCCCTAGCCGATCGCACTCAGCAATCAAACTAACTCTCACATAGCCTTCACCAGCAGCACCAAAAGCATTTCCCGGCGTCATCACCACTCCAGTCCGCTGCAAGACATCCAGGGCAAAATCTGTCGAACCTACTCTAGGGGGACAAGGAACCCATAGATACATAGTGGCTTTAGTTTTGGGTACATCCCACCCCAACTCTGCCAAACCTTGAATCAGAAAATCTCGGCGAGTCCGATAGCGTTCCCGGACCTCCTCCAAATAGGAATCAGGTAACCCCAGGGCGGTTTCGGCTGCAACTTGCAGGGCCGCAAACACGCCGTAATCTAAATTGGTTTTCAGGGTCCTTAAACCTTGGATGATCTGAGAGTTCCCCACCACAAAGCCGATGCGCCACCCGGCCATATTATAGGTTTTGGACATGGTATGAAACTCAACCCCGATTTCCTTGCCACCGGGAATTTCTAGTAAGCTAGTGGGTTGATAGCCATCAAAGGCTAATTCTGCATAGGCGAGGTCGTGAACCAGTAAGATTTCGTGGCGACGGGCAAAGGCGACAATTTCTGTAAAAAACTCCCGGGGCGCTGTCGCGCAGGTGGGGTTACTGGGATAGTTAAAATACAATATCTTGGCAAGTTTGGCTACATCCTCGGGAATGGCAGCTAGATCGATCAGCCAGTCGTTTTCTGCTTTCAGAACTAACGTGTGGACCTCTCCACCCGCGATCGCGGGGCCGCGAAAATGGGCCGGATAGGCGGGAGAGGGGACTAAAATTAAGTCACCCGGATTGATGTAAGCTAGTGCTAGATGGCCGAGTCCTTCTTTAGAACCCAGTAGAGGTAAGGCTTCGCTATCTGGATCCAGTTCGACTTCGTAACGACGTTTATACCAGCTAGTAATGGCGCTGCGGAAACTAGCAGTCCCTTCAAAGGGAGGATAGCCGTGATGTGCGGGATTTTGTAAAGCCCCGATCGCCGCTTCTACTACCGGTTGAGGCGTGGCCCCATCCGGGTTTCCCATGCCCAAATCTATTAGATCCAATCCCTGTTCTCGGGCACGTGCTTTCAGATCGTCCAGGCGGGCAAATACATAAGGAGGCAGGGTTTTCAGACGTTCAGCTGGGCTTATCCAATCTAGATTCATTGTTCATTTTTTCTTGCTAATAGCTAAAGGAGTGGAAGTAGAAACCATTGCTGCCATCAGTTGGTCGGGCCCCACCTGGAAGGGGAGTCGGTGAATGTCAGAATTAGGGGAACAGGCAATGTCCGCTGCTTTACGCAACTCTGCCAGGGTGACGTTCCCCAGCCCCAAGTCATCCAGGGTTTTCGGCAGGCCAATCTCTGTGTAAAACTGTAACAGTTGTTGTCTGGCCGTAACTGCCAGTTTGTTTCCCTGCACCATCTCTTCCAAGCGTAGCTGCACTAGAATCCCATAGGCCACTTTTTCTCCATGTAAAATATCATGGGCCGCCCGAATGTGGCTTAAGCCATTGTGGATCGCATGGGCCGCTACTGTGCGACATTGGACACCTCCCAGTCCCCCGATTGCCCCTGCTAGCAGTACTGTAGCATCTACCACTTGCCGCCAAGTTTCTCCTCCTGGTTCTTTGAGGGCCTCTGCTGACTTTTGGAATAGAATATCTCGCAGGAGCCTCGCCTGTTGGACAGCAGCAATAATCGTGGTTTCCTGGGAGTGACCGCTACTGACCGATGCTTCATACCATTTGGCGATCGCATCTCCTATGCCTGCCACCAAAGTCCGCTGTTCTGCTGTAGCAATCAGATTGTAATCTAGCACTAGCAACTCCGGACACTGGGCGAGATTGACATCGTAGAGAAAGGCACCTTCGGTCGAGTATACATTAGAAAGGGCTGACCAGGCGGCACAGGTTGCCCCTGATGTCGGAATAGTTACCACTGGCAGTTGACAAAAGTGACCTACTAATTTTGCTGCATCCAGGGCCTTCCCGCCGCCGACGCCAATAATCAGATCGGCTGCATGGCTACTGACAGCTTGCTTTAGGGACTCTAAAGATGCTTCGCTACAATCAGGAGAGTAGTCCGCCCATTCAGCAGTTAGTTGCTGCTGTGCCAGGACTGGTTGCAAGCGGGGCCGCACCACCTCTAAAGTCCGATCGCCCCCTATTATCAACGGACTAGAACCCAAACGGGCGATCTCCTCTCCTGCTTGGGACAGACATTTTTCCCCCCGCATCACCCTGGTTGGGGCAACACTCATGCATATTAAGGGCGTCATTGCTGTGGCAGCTGCTAATTTAGGTAAAGCTCGATCGGACATAATTGTGGTATATTTTTCCATTCCGTCATCGAGGTTAATCTCCCCAGTTATTCTTCATCGGAGGGATAATTTTGGCAAGGAGGCTAATTTTTCCGACTCGATGAATATTTCCATATTATCGTCTTCTCGATCTCTGAGCGATCGCTTAACATAACCCAGGTACAGTGGTTTTGAGACATTTTCCTCTGGATGAATTATTGTCCGCACCCGGATGGTCAGCTGGGCATCTGTTCCCCCACTGCGTCCTGGGGAAAACAGATCGTAAGCTGCTTGACGAAGGGTAGCTTCCAGTTGCTCCGACGAGATCGCCGGCGGCACTGCGATCGCCGTTTGGGCTGCGCCATTATCGTATACCAGAGAGAAGGGCACCGCACCTGGTATTTTTATCTGGGGGACTGCCGCTATACTCAAGGTAAACAAACCAGCGGTCAAAATCACCATAAAGCTAGTAACGCCCACCAGTCTGAACCTGATGCCCCATTTTAGCACCCAGCTGAGTACTGTCACGACAGCACAGACGGCAGTAGCAATTCCTACCCACTTAGCTGCTAGCACAAATAAAGCTGTTGTTGGCATGAGATTTTGTCCGATGTTTTTGGTTTTTTATCTTGACAGAAGAGCGATTATGTGTTAATCCTGTTCATTGCTGACAAACCCTGCTTCTGGCTGAGTGCCTAAGGGATTTTCTAGGGCTGCCTTGAGGGTATGCCATGTCAGATTAGCACATTTGATTCTGACTGGGAACTGAGAAACGCCTTGCATGACGTTCAACTTACGCAGTTCTTTGGGAAACTCTACTTCTCCTTTCATCATCCCTTGGAACCTTTCTACCATTTCCAGAGCTTCTCCAACTGTTTTGCCGATGCAGGCCCCCGCCATCAAGTCCGCCGACGCCATCGCGATCGCGCAGCCTTCCCCAGAGAATTTTACATCACAGATGCGATCGCCCGCCGCATTCAGTTGCAGAGTCAGCTCGATCGTATCCCCGCAACTGGGGTTATGTCCCCGCTGGGACCGATGCACCGGTTCTGTTTTACCCCGATGCCGAGGCTTCTTGTAATGTTCTAGAATAACTTGTTGATAGAGGTCGCGCAAATTTCCCAGAGACATAGTTATCGTTTCGGATCCGGTCCGACATGAACATAGCTTAGTGTTAATTTAGCATACGGGGGCCTGGTGGCGCTGCCCGAGAGGATAGAACCTTATCGGGGTCTTCCCCGGTGTCGTGGGACCAACTTACTATACTTGGGAATGGAAGCGAACAAGACCCTGCACCACCTCAAAAGCTTGGTCAGCAAAATTTTGTGCAACTGCTACTTTCTCCTGTTGTTCTATCACGCGGTCTGAGATCTCAATTGCTTTTACCAGTATCTCGTAATCTGACTGTGTGAAGAAGCTGCAAGCAAAGAATGTGAGAGCAAGTTCTCTGGGACTTTGCGTTTCAAAGTCAATTGAGTGATGTTCTGCTATCATCCGCATCACTACTTTAGCTATAAACACAGCACCACAAACAGCTGCATCAAAATCTCCTTTTGCTATTATATCCCCTGCTCTCGACAGATATATGGAAATATCTGTCAAATCTCTCACCGGGTAATCATATAATGTTTGAATTTGCTCGTCATCGGATACATCTTTTACTTCAGGCGTAATCTCTGGAGGTTTTAAGGCTACAATCACTGACGTTTTTTCTGCGTGGATAATGTAATCTAGATCCGCTCTGGAAATAAATTCAGTCAATGGAGCCACGCGCGGCTTCACTAAAACTCGATAACCTTGCTGTCTATAGCGATCGGCAATTTCGTCGCTCATAGGATCTGACAATTTTGATAATGCTGTAGTCATTCGCTTAACTCTGTTATCGCAGGTGCTGTATCTATTTTAACATGGACAAACTCTTGTCCCTTTGCTAGAGCTTGAGCAATTATGCCGGATCTTGTTTGAACCCTCCTTATTTTACGTCGTCTGACTGTCAGATCGGTAATCTGCCTGTCATCAATGTATATTAAAAGATTTAAGCCATCTAGAATCGGCTTAATGATGTTATCGATATCTGGTGGTCTACTCTCATAATAGTGAGTAATAATTAATTGTACTGAATATGTAATTAGCGATGCCTCGGCTGGCCAGCCCTCGACCGCAGCTTGAGATACTTTAGCTTTCCACGATTGCAGGAGAGTCCGATTATTTGACTGTAAGGAAACTGGTTTACCCATTACGATAAATTCATGCATGAATCAATTGTTTTGATGCTCCTCCTCTAACGCCAGTCTAGTAATCGCGTTCCTAGCTGGGTGATGGTCGCGCAGCAGCCTTCCCCAGAGAATTTTACATCACAGATGCGATCGCCCGCCGCATTCAGTTGCAGAGTCAGCTTGATCGTATCCCCGCAACTGGGGTTATGTCCCCGCTGGGACCGATGCACCGGTTCTGTTTTACCCCGATGCCGAGTTTTCTTGTAATGTTCTAGAATAACTTGTTGATAGGTCACGCAAATTACCCAGAGACATAGTTATCGTTTCGGACCCGGTCCGACATGAACATGGCTTAGCTGCTAATCTTAGCATATAGAAGCCTGGTGGCGCGGTCCGAGAGGATATAACCTTGTCGGGTTCGGCGGCGATCGCCCCTCGACCTTATAGGAAAGTGCCCGTAGCGCTACAGCACTGTTTTTGAGCGCTGTTTGCAGTTGTCATGCAAGTCCGCCAGTCAGCACCTACCCCGCGATCGCCTCATATCCTCCCTGTCGATTTAATTTCTACCCGATCGACAACTTCCATCTGTACTTGAGCTAAGGAGATTTCCTGATAAATCTGGACATTAGCTTAGATCGCTTCAAAGCTAACAACTAGAGAATAGGGAACGCTAGCATCAGGATCGTTGTTCCAACCTTGATGTCCAACTACTGCAATACAGAAAGATTCTCGCAGTTCAAATGACTTGACAACAGTCCAATCCTTCTGAATAGTTCCTGCACCCCGAGAAACATCCTTGATTTTTCCGTGATTCTTTTGTTTTCCCAGGGTCCATTTGAAAATATCTTCATCCTTTACCAGATATCCTCCATATTCAACAACTTCTGGCTTGATCGTATCCCAAATTCCCAATCCAGAGCAGGAGAACGCTGAAGGCATATCTTTCTGCGCTATTGAAGAATAAGACGGGGCCTGATAATAATTACGAGCAATCGATCCCACGGTTAAAGTTTGGAAACTTTGTGCCGGGTTCGCAATTCGGCAAGCCGCCTTTAAAAGATAATCTGGATAAAGTCGGTTTGCTGCCAGATGTTCTACAATCGATAATCTGGTTGGACCAATTCTACCGTCTAAAGGCAAGTTACCAGCCGCCACAATCAAGAGAATCTCCTTTTGCCACGTCAGTTGATCGATCGCCGCTGCCCAAGCACTCATGTATCGGGTGAGACATGGAACCGTTCCAGCAAGAGAATGATTAAAAATTCTCGTTCCTTTATATAACTCGACGATCTCCCCCAACATGTTAAGAGGAAATAGTTTTTTAGGTAGTTTGCAGTTATCATCAAGGACTCTCGCATTTTGAATCCAGCAAATAGCTGGTTGCTTCCCACTCCGAGGTATAGTCCGAGGATAAAGTATCGCCCCAGCGACCCTGGTTCCATGTCTACCATCTTTAACATAGTCAGCAGTTTGTTGATTACCAGGCAACCAAGATCTTGAATTCTCTGAATCAATTGCTGCTTTCAGAAGAGGATGTCTTTCCTGAATACCACTATCAATAACACAAACCTTGGGAGCATTTTTATCGGGTGGTTCTAGCTGAAAATGGGGGTTTTCACCATCAGATAAACTTTGCGGTTGCACGAGTTCGGCAAACTGATCGGGTTCGCTGACATCAAAAATATCGGGAAAGTTATAAACTAAGTCTTTTAACCCCTTACCTGAAATTTGTATGCGACAGGAAAAACTATCTGGTAACTTGGCAGACTCGGGAATCCGATCTTCAACTAAACTAAGTAAATTCCTGTTATAATTAGAGATAAACTCTTCTAATTTATCTTGTTTTTTCAAAGATAATTTATCCCACTCTTGATATTGGATATCGCGTTTATCGCTCCAGGTTTTAATTTTATTTTTGCGTATTTATCCGGATTTTCATTCTGTTTTCGCTTTGGAGAATCCTCAAGCTTAGATTGAGGTCTTAAACAGGCAATTCCTACATCAATAATGTATATCTGTTCGTCCCGAACTTTATCCCAATGCTCCCATAATTCAGGAGACAGAATCAACTCCGGGGTTTGAATTCCATCAATTAGCTCCCAAACTTCAGCAACATTACCTCCTCCTCGCTCATCGTTGATGAATTTCTCTATTTTTTCTTGCAACTTAGTCAGTTCTAAATCTGCTGATGCTCCGATGATATACCCATTCTATAATTCCGAAATTACCTCAATGCCATAAGCTTTCAGCTTATCTGGCTCGAAAGATTCAGGATCCGTCTGTAAGGTAAGACGCCTGGCTTCAAGTAGCGATTTTCCTTCTTCTTGCCGTTGCTCTTGGGCCTTTTCCCAGTCAGCAACTATAGAGTCAGCGACACCCTTCAACCTACTGCCATGTTCCCCTCGGTTACTCTTATTTACATCTGTACGAGGATTTTTACTTGGCTGTCCTCCGGGTAATTTGGCAGTGCCCTCGGCTGTCTGCCTAAGCTGAATATGTGGAAACATTTCATAACGTTCAACCATTTTATTCTCCTCAGAATTTTCCTAAACAACCTTGATTTCGGCGATCGCCTCTTCTAGATGTGGCTGAATTACCAGTTATTCTCGATCGAGAATCGCGCGTTTAGCGGCATCTTGAGCTACTTTTTCTGCTTGAGCAGCAGAGAAGCCACTCATTTGCTCAATTATCCGCGACCAGTCGATCCCACCTACTTCCACTGTCGAGAATTTTTCTGACAAAATCAACCGCAGCTCTTGCTCTCCCGGTAGTGGCACTTCAATTAAGTCATCAAATCGCCTCCACAGAGCCCGATCGAGAGACTCGTTTAGGTTAGTGGCTGCTACTATCATACCAGAAGATGGGGAGTAATCGTCAAGTAGTTGCAGAAAAGTATTCACCACTCGCTTAATTTCTCCAACTTCCTGGGGATCTGACCGTGACTTAGCCAGGGAGTCACATTCATCCAAGCAGTCCATCTTGTCCAGTTTTTCAAACACGACGCTCAAATTACTTGCCGTCTCCCCCAAAAAAGACGATACTATGGCATCAAATCTCACCTTGACCATAGGTAAACCCGTGTGCCAAGTTAAACGTTCAGCTCCTAAGGTTTTACCACAGCCCGGAGGACCGTACAAAAGAATTTTTTGTCTGTAGCGCAAGCCATAATGAGCTAATCTATCTCTGGCAGCATACTCCCGTTCAATTCGCCGGAAATGTTTCTCAATTTTCTCCGGCAGCACCATATGATGCCGTAATTTCTCTGGAGGTACGATCGTAATTAGAGGAAAATCAAATCGCTTACTTGTTGGTAGCGTGCTTAGATCCTGTAGAATAGGCGTCCCCGCCTGTTCTTGCATGGCAGGTTTAGTCGTGCTACAGGCGCTCTTATCCGATTTTTCGCGCAGCGTTCGCTCTGTCTCTGGTACCCTTCCGGAACCATTGGACTTTGACTGGTGCTTAGTAATATTTTTTAACTGATCGGCTAACAATGTGTGTCCCTTCTTACGCTCTTCGGAAATTACTATGTACGTGAGTTTTTCGATCGCCTCTTGGTCTCCACTAGCGATCGCCCTAAACAACCTCTTGACAAGCTCTGCTTTCATAGCTACTACTAGGCACCAGTACTTACAGTAGTCTCAGTCTCCAGCCCTGGCCCACGGCTACGCCTGCTAGCGCGATCGGCACCGGTTCTGTTTTCCCTCGATGCCGAGGCAACTTGATATGTTCTATAATAACTTGTTGATATACAGCTTGTTCAGGAAACAAGTAGAACATTTTTGTGCTAAACTAGAGCTATACTCAATGCAGACCCAATTCAG
>JACOMV010000152.1 GCA_014324065.1 Hormoscilla sp. SP12CHS1
CTCAGGGCTAATGTAACCCTGGTAGCGATCCTCTTCTTGACATGTGTCAAGTAACTTTACGCTAAACGAATCGCACGTTTCCCTACATCCCACAAAGCATGACCGCCATCATTATCTTGGTTGTAAAATATTTGTGCTTGCTTCGTTTCCGAACCAATAGTCAGATTAAATACACTGATGTTGTTTAAGTTGTTAAGACTAATATTTTATAAAATTTTTTTATAATTTGATATTTCTGGCTCAAAAGCAAAAACTTTACCTGCGCTACCCACTATTCTTGCAGCTATAACTGAATAATATCCAATATGAGCGCCTATATCTACAAACACGTCACCTTTTTGTAGATATCTGCGAATTAATCGAAAGGTTTATTGCTCATATACTTGACCTTTTTCTGCCGAGTCAAGCATCATTTTTTGAGTCATTTTATTAGAGTCTAGGAATACCTCTATTTCTTGTCTAATAGAGTTGTCTTCCCATTTTAAGCTGATAATTTTTTTATGATTATTTTCTGGATTTTTTATCATATTTTCCCCTCTAAATCATTGCCCAATATCTGTTCCCCAGTAATCACATTTACCTGAATTTTTAGATATTTGGCAACCCAATAGCGGCAACCCAATAGCTCTGTTCGATGGTCCTTTGCTGTAAGTCGGAGTGGTTGTGTCACTTTACCTGTTTCGGATCTAGACTACATCAAATTATATCGGTATTCCGCAAGATAGTCCTATACCCGCGCACCGGCACGTTCCGCCACAAAATTCAGCGCATTCCGACAAGCGTTGTACTCTTGGTTTGTGGTCGGCAACTCATCACCGGTCTTGAAACTCAGCGATCGCAGCACCGCATTGACACCGGTGGTGGCATTGGAGACAAAGGCCAACTCAGTCTCGTCAGCACAGACAAACGCCCCTAACTGACAGCGAGCACCATCCCGCAGCGGTTCCAAATCCCGAACAAAAAAGCCTACAGGATTGCGATCCAACTGAGATCGCCAATATTGCTGCCGTTCTAGTACCGGTAGCGGACAGGCCCCAAAAGATCCATGATTGAGATAGGCCAATGTTGGATCGAGGTACCAGAACTCCCTCCAATCAGTTTCCTGATACATAAGTACATAGATCAAATTATTTTGATATTTTTCCCAGCCGTCAATTTCAGAGAAGTTAAATCACTGAAAGCCTTATGATATATGGCTTGAGCGCCCTAATCACCCTGCCCGTTCGCGCTTTTCCACAAATATAATCTAAAAATCATTTTGCACAACTACTTATTTGTTTAAACTCCCCAGGCTGGATTCGAACCAGCGACCAATCGGTTACACTTATCCCCGCGTTTCCGCCAGGGGTGGACTATCTCATCATCCCGGATGGGATGTCGGGCGCTTGTGGGATTTATTGGACAGGCTCCTCATCCCTAGTCTCTGCACCTTTCTGGCTACCTGTGGAAACCACCGCCTTTCGCCAGACTTGGATCAGGATTACCGGCATCTGAAAATGCTACGGCTTCCCTGAATTCACCCGATTTTCCACTATTCGTTACCGAATAGCGCTGCTAAGTCATGGATGCAGCACTTGCATCTGTCCTAAACAGCCGACCGCTCTACCGCTGAGCTACTGAGGATTGACATTTACTAATGTAGCAAGACTCGATCTGATTTGTCAACCCTTTTGAAAAAAAATTTTTTTTTCTATTTCAGACTCATCCGCAACTGGGCGAGACGCGCTTGAGTGCTGGGGTCTAGGGATTTGACCATAAATCTACTAGATGATTTTTTGGCTGGTAACTGGTGCTGGCCCACCCTACGGGTCATTGATGCCACCTCCGAGGCCAACTGAGTTGCCGAAATACATTCTGCCCCATATCCCACCACCGTCACTTGCTGAACTTGGTCTGAGGTGACCACGATTATTCGCTGCCGGTACTTCCGCACGTCATCGCGAAACTTGGCACAGGTTATCTCTATATAAGAATCTGCTGTTTGGCCAAATTCAGTGTAATGGACCGATAAGTTTTCCATCACCACCTCGCGGGTCTTGGGGGTATTTTGATAATGAGCATCAAAGACTAGGAGAGTCTCAAAACCCTGCCAGGCACTGTAATTAGTTAACACCTCAACCAGATGCTCGCGGGCCGCCTGTAGGCCGTGGCGAGCGAGGGTCTTTTGCAGTGAAGTCCATGCTCCGATTACGTTGTAGCCGTCCACCAGCACAACTGCTTTTGGTAATGCCCGTCCCATTGCTTTACATACTTATGGCTTAAATTCCTTTATATTTATTATTGCATTTTTTGTAGCGTTTTGTTAATTACTCTTGACAAATTAGCCTACATTTACTTGTCAGTGGTCAGTTGTTAGTTGTCATATCTTCTCCGGGTAATTGCCCACACTTCCCGATCGCCCCAGGGTAAGCGCATGCGATCGTGCTTGGGGCATCTATACACCATTACCTTCTCGCCTTGCCTCCCATTCTGCTTTCATATATGCGGATTTTGAAGCTTGACAGATGTTAATATATTAACAGTAAACAGCGGCTTTACTTCTCGCACCATTAGTAAATTTACCGATCTATTTTCTCTAAATACCTCCGCTACAATGCCTTTGTAGCTACTGCTGCCCGGATCTCTAATTTGGGCTGCAGTTCCTAGAGGCAATTCAATGGTGTCTCCATCTACGATATTAGTCACGATCGCCTGATGCCATGTTTCTGCTGCTGATAATTTTGGTGTTAATAAATAGAATGAAATTACCGACATCAATGTCTGCAGTAGCCAAGGTATCCTCTTTGAATACATATTAGCCATGACGCTTGTTATTTACTCATTTTATCTTGCTCTGAGAGGAGTAGCATCCCTATTTCTACGCAATATATTCACTTCTTAACAATTTTTAACTCCAATTCCCGGACAAACTTTCCGTGGCCCGCTTCGGCCTCTGTTACCGCCAACTGGCTTCGATCAAAATACTTCCCAAAAAATCTTTGTCAAGATTCCCCGAAATGATAAAATAAAAAGCTAATTGATTTAGGTATAAATAAGTAATACTGGCAGTGAACACACCTACCCACGCCATTGTCAATCTTAGCCTTATCGGCAAACTGCCGCTGTCGCAGTTTAATCTACCGATCGTCATCGGCGGAATAATACCTGACCTACCCATATTTGTTTTTTACTTCTGGGCCAAATTTGTCCGGAAATTACCAGAAAGTCAAATCTGGTCGGAGGCCTACTACCAACCGCTGTGCCAAAATGCAGGAGCGCTATTTCATTCCATTCCCCTGGCTGTCCTGGGATGGATAATTGGCTACTATGGGGGTTGGCAGACTATGCAAATCCTGTACCTAAGTTTAATACTACATTCCCTACTGGACTTGCCAGTACATAACTCTGACGCCCACCGGCACTTTTTTCCCTTCAGCAATTATCGCTTCATCAGTCCCCTCTCCTACTGGGACCGAGAGCATTATGGGACCATCGTCGCCCTGATAGAATTATTGCTAGTTATAATTGCCACCTGCAATTGCTTCAGCTTTGTCCAGTCGGTGGTGGGGAAAGGACTAATGCTGGCATAAACCTATTTTACTTAATAGGCTATATCTATTTTTACGCCTGTTCCGGCCCGTTCAAGAGCGGCGAATATTAAAGCAACACCATTCTTGGCGACGCCAGAGAGTTGCTACAATCCAGCCATGTTGCTCCAGGGTATCTGCCACAGGTTTAACTTGGTCTAACAGGACGCCACTAATAATGCCCCAAGTAGTAGGTTTGACTAGAGCCTCTAACTGGGGTACGATGTCAATAATCACCTCTGCGAGGATATTGCAGGCAATGCCATCGACTGGACCGGATGTCATTTCCAGCAGGCGCGAGATCCCACCGCGCTTGACATCGAGTAACTCATGACCCATCTGATTGAGATGACCATTGCTGCGAGTCGCGCGCACTGCCATAGGGTCAATATCAACAGCATAGACCTTACTGGCGCCCAAGAGAATAGCGCCAATGGAGAGAATGCCCGAACCGCAGCCAATATCTGCCACGATCCGAGAATCTCCGGTCTCCTCTAAACCCAGAGGCATTTCCAAAGCTTCTAGACATAGCTGAGTTGTCGCATGACCGCCCGTACCAAAAGCCGTTCCTGGGTCCAAGCGCAATAGCAACCGGTCCGATTCCCCTGGCACGGGCAACCAGGCCGGGTAGATTAAAAAGCGATCGCCAATTTCCAGAGGATGCCAATATTGCTTCCAGCTGCTGGCCCAGTCTTCCTCATCGATCAGATCCCACTGCACTGCCAGCATGGGACTAGAGACCATCTGGGCATCCTGTTGCAGCCAAAGAGACAGAGCCGCCAAGTCTAGCAGTTGAGCCTGTTCTTGAGGCAAATAAGCTTTCACCAGAGTAGCATTGCCTTTGTTTTCACTGCTTGTCCCTTTACAGCCAAACTTTTCCAGACGCCAGAAGATCAAATCTTCCCAAACTGGTTCACAGAAAATCTGAATTTCCCACCAATGATTTGCCAAAATCGCGCCAAGCCCCTCATCCACCACATAAGAGTCAATCTTATCCCATTTTCGATGCATCGAGAAGAGATTGCCGAACATTTCCCGGCTCTCGGTAGTTGCCAACATTTATCGGAGATGGTATTAATCGATCAAGTGATAATATCTGTTGTACTCGATCGATCCATCTATCGTTTCCGATTAAAGAGTCACCGTGTAGGCATCACGAATACCTGGAACCTTGAGGATCTCATCCAAAATCCCTTCTGGTAGGGGGTCATCCAGGCTCAACACCATCACCGCATCACCGCGCACAATTTGGCGACCGACCTGCATACTAGCGATATTGACATTAAAACTGCCCAGCAGGGAACCGATCTTACCAATCAGCCCAGGCATATCCCGGTGGCGGGTGAACAGCATATAGTTACTGGGAGGAACATTGATCGGGAAACCATCTACATTGGTGATGCGAATTTCACCATCTCCCAACAAAGCCCCCGTGACCGTATGATCTCCCAAAGAACCTTTAGCTTCCAGATGCAAAGAGCCAGTGTAATCCTTTTTGGAGGGATCTCGGGTTTCAATCACGTGAATTCCTCGTTCCTGGGCTTCAATGCTAGCATTGACATAATTAACCCGCTCTCGCAAAGCTTGAGACAGCAGACCCTTCAGGGCCGCTACCACCACTGGCTGACTTTGATTAGTTGCCAATTCCCCTTGCAGGCGCACATCCAGAAAATCAACCCTACCTCCGGCCAATTGGCCTACTAGCTTACCCAGGGTTTCCGCCAATTGTAAGTAGGGTCTGAGCTGTTCGAGGGCATCGGGGTGCAGTCCGGGAATATTTACTGCCGATCGGGCGGGTAGGCCTAGCAGCACATCTCGAATTTGCTCGGCCACATCCACGGCCACATTCTGTTGAGCTTCAGCGGTAGATGCTCCCAGGTGGGGAGTGAGGACAACTGCTTTATCTATGTCGCGCAAGGGCGAGTCACCCAATGGTTCCGTTTCATAAACATCTAAGGCAGCACCACCAAGTTTACCTGAGGAGATCGCCTCTGCCAGGGCCGCCTCATCGATTATACCACCCCGAGCACAGTTAATAATCCGAGCCGTTGGCTTCATTTTTGCTATTGCTGCGGTATCGATCAAGTGAGTCGTTTCTGGCGTTTTGGGGATATGGAGGGTAATATAGTCCGCTTCTTGTAGCAGCACATCCATTTCTACCAGACGGCAGCCTAGCTGATCGGCTCGTTCTCTAGATATAAACGGATCGTAAGCCAACAGTTTCATACCCATGGCCTTGGCTGCGGTGGCCACATGGGAGCCAATTTTGCCCAAGCCAACTACGCCTAGAGTTTTCTTATATACCTCAGTACCGACAAAGCTTTTACGGTCCCATTGACCGTTTTTGAGGGATTGGTTAGCCTGGGGAATATGGCGCGAGAGAGACAGCATCAGGGCCAGGGCATGTTCGGCGGCAGCTATAGTATTGCCTTCGGGGGAGTTGACGACGACAATTCCTTTACGGGTAGCAGCTGGGACATCCACATTATCCACGCCTACGCCAGCTCTGCCAATGATTTTCAGCTGTTCTCCAGCAGAGATCATCTCCTGGGTGACGCGAGTCCCCGATCGGATCATCAGAGCGTCGTAGTCGGGGATAATTTTGACTAATTCCGCCGGAGGCAGACCGGTTTTAATGTCTACCTGGGCAACTTGGGAGAGGATATCGATTCCAGCTTGGTCAATGGAGTCAGAGACTAGAACTTTAGGCATGGTCTGGTTTTCGTTCTGGTAATGGGGATACTTTACTATTTTTAGACCCTGCCGATGTCTCCCGGGAGCGCTAACCGTACTACCCGGGAGACATAGCACGGTAATTGTGCAGATATGGGGCAGGCAGGGGTCGCAACAGTAGGATATTCTAGCGCTAAAATGGTCAAGAGGATACCACTAGATTTTTTAGCTTTCGACTTCGTTTCGTCAATTGTGCAATCTCAATAATGAATTATCTCATTGCAGTGTTAAGCGATCGCCTGCAGGCAGAAGCGGCCTACTCGGCTTTAGAAAAGGAGGGTTTCCCCCTGTCCCAAGTTACGATCCTGGGGAGGGGGTACAAGAGTGCGGATGAGTTTGGTCTGATTGATCCCAATCAGCAAGCGGTGAAGCGAGCGAGACTGATGTCATACTGGCTAGTCCCCTTTGGCTTTTTCGCTGGGGCCACATTCAGTGCGATCACTGGCTTAAATACCTTTGCCTGGGCGGGTGAACTCGGCAATCATGTCATTGGGGGCTTGTTAGGTGCTGGATCTGGGGCTCTGGGTGCTGCTGTTGTGGGTGGCGGGGTGGGCTTAATTACTGGTAGTGGCGATGCTTTACCCTACCGCGATCGCCTGAATGCTGGCAAGTACCTGATTGTGGTCCAGGGGGCTGCAAGTCTCACCCGCAAGGCGACGAGCATCCTGCGCCAGTTTGAACTGGAGAACATTCAGGACTATGTGGATCTTGAGAGTTGACTGGTCCCGTAGGACAGGGGAGACGCTGGTCGCGTAGGACAGGCGTCTCCCTGTCAGCGATTGCACGCTCCGGGCCCCCTCCGCTGCGAGCGCACACGCTTCGCTACGCGAACGGCAGACAACTGACAACTCATAACTGACAAGGGATCTGGTAGAATAATCAGCAATAAATTAGGAGAGCCGTCATGAGTACAGACAGACTAGACAGGATTGAAGCCATTCTCGAACAGATGGCAGTTCAACGAGAAGCAGATCGCCAAGAGATGAGAGCACAACGAGAAGCAGATCGGCGGGAAATGGCAGAGTTAAGATCGACGGTCACATCCCTGGTGCAGACAGTTGAGTTACATCAGCGTTACCACGAGACAAGTCAGCGCAACTTTGAAAAAATTCTGATCGAGATCAGAGAAATCAAAGCTGAGATCAGAGAAATTCAAGCTCAGATCAGAAATATGCAAGCTGAGATCAGAGGTTTGCAGGTGGAGAACCGTCGGATTTTAGAGCGAGTGTTTGGTCCTGACTTCGATGTCTAAACAGATAGATAGGGTGAGATGCAGATGTGGTAGTGAATGAGAAGAGATGTTACCAAGGGAAGAACTGCTAAAAGCTGTAGAAAATAGAGAAGCGGTGGCGCGATCGATCGATTTAGCGGACCAGGCGATTAAAACCTGGGAGGTAGTGCTGACGGATTTTCTGGAACCACCGGTACTGGCTGAGTCCCAGCAGGTGTTGGGACAGTTAACGGAGGTGCAGCTAGTAGCTTGGGGTGGTTATCCGCAAGCAGAACGGAAAAGATTGGCGATCGCCCAGGAAGAAATTCCCTTAGACTCTACTAACATTGAGGTGATAGCTTTAGAGATTGCGGGCAATTTCCTGTTTGATACGGCCAGTCATCGGGATTTTCTGGGTGCGATGCTGGGAATGGGGATTGTGCAGGAAAAAACGGGCGATATTATCGTGCTGGGGGAACGGGGGGCACAGGCGATCGTGGTGCCAGAGATGGTAGAGTTTCTGGAGATGCATTTGATTAAGGTGCGATCGGTGCCAGTGACTACTAGACGCATTGAGTTGAACGAACTGAGGATTAGAGAACCGAAGCAGAAGCAGTTAACTACGATAGAGGCGTCTCTGCGGTTGGATGCGATCGCCTCAGCAGGGTTTGGCATGTCCCGCAGCAAAATGGTAGATATGATTAATGCTGGAGACGTGCGAGTCAACTGGAAAGAAGTCACCAGCAGTTCTTATCAGGTCAAACCCGGAGATTTAATCGCCATTCGTGGTAAAGGACGCCTGGAAGTTGGGGAAGTTAGCGTCACTAAAAAGCAACGCTATCGTCTCGGACTGACGCGCTTTATGTAAGTTGCGAAGGGCTAATTGCTAATTGCCTATTAAAAACTGACAACTGACAACTGACAATTAATAAAGGACAAAGCTTTTCCTATTATACAGTTAAGTCGGGTACATCTCAATATTAGTAGGAACTGCCATATCACCAGATGCGCAGGCACTGTCCGCTCTTTCTGAGAGGCCCTCCCATGGCTGGCGCCACGCTGCGCGATCGGATGCCTGAAGCATCATCCAGCGCATGTTCCAGGGATCGTGGTCATCGGGTTTGATTTCTATGGCTTTGTCATAGGATGCGAGCGTCCCTTTGTTTTGCCCGGTCTCGCGCTCGCATGGCTTCTATCACCTCTTCCATCTTCTCGCAGTTCGTCTTGTAGGACTCCAAACGAAATAACAGAGAACTGGCTTTGATTTCTATCGCTTTGTCATAGGATGCGAGCGCCTCATCATACCTTGACAACTGATACAGCGCATTGCCACGGTGGTACCAGGCATAGTGGTCATCTGGTTTGATTTCTATCGCTTTGTCAAAGAATGCGAGCGCCTCATCATACCTTGACAACTGATACAGCGCATTGCCCCGGCGGGTGTCAGGCATCGTGGTCATCTCGTTTAATTTCTATGGCTTTGTCATAGGATGCGAGCGCCTTATCATGCCTTGACAACTGATACAGCACCTTGCTACGGTTGTTCCAGGCTTCGTGGATATCTGGTTTGATTTCTATGGCTTTGTCATAGGATGCGAGCGCCTCATCATGCCTTGACAACTGATACAGCGCAATGCCACGGTTGTTCCAGGCTTCGTGGAAATCTGGTTTGATTTCTATGGCTTTGTCAAAGGATGCGAGCGTCTCATCATGCCTTGACAACTGATACAGCGCATTGCCACGGTTGTTCCAGGCTTCGTGGGAATCTGGTTTGATTTCTATGGCTTTGTCATAGGATGCGAGCGCCTCATCATACCTTGACAACTGATACAGCGCACTGCCTCGGTTGTTCCAGGCTGAGTCTAAATCTGGTTTGATTTCTATCACTTTGTCATAGGATGTGATCGCCTCATCATACCTTGACAACTGATACAGCGCATAGCCCCGGTGCCACCAGGCATCGTGGTCATCTGGTTTGATTTCTACCGCTTTGTCATAGGATGCGAACGCCTCATCATACCTTGACAACTGATACAGCGCAATGCCCCGGTTGTACCAGGCATCGTGGTCATCTGGTTTGATTTCTACCACTTTGTCATAGGATGCGAGCGCCTCATCATACCTTGACAACTCATCCAGCGCAATGCCCCGGTTGTACCAGGCTTCGTAGTCATCTGGTTTGATTTCTACCGCTTTGTCATAGGATCGCCTCATCATACCTTGACAACTGATACAGCGCCTTGCCCCGGTTTTTCCAGGCTTCGTAGTCATCTGGTTTGATTTCTATCGCTTTGTCATAGGATGCGATCGCCTCATCATACCTTGACAACT
>JACOMV010000153.1 GCA_014324065.1 Hormoscilla sp. SP12CHS1
GGAGCCGGATGAGGTGAAAGTCTCACGTCCGGTTTTGAAGACGAGTCGGTCCGGTGACGGACTGGCTTAGTTTAATAGAAAAGTTAAAGAATCTTAACAACTTCAAATTCAGCGATTTGCCCATGGCAAGACGGAGACGCTTCAACCGTGCTACCATTCGCATGATTGTGCTAACTGAGAAAGCTGATGAAGAAACGCGACGGGATATGTTTGAACGTATCAATGGTAGCGTCCAACTAAATGACATGGAGAAGCGTCGAGGTATATCTCCTGGCCCGTTTGTCAAACTTCTTGAAGAACTCGCCAAAACTCCCAAATTTATTAAACTATGTCCTATATCAGAAACACTTGTCCGCAAACGCGAACCTGAAGAATTTGTGTTACGTTTTTTTGCCTACTTAAATAAGTATCAGAAGTTTGAAAGACAGGTTAATGTGTTTCTTAATGAATATCTAGAAAAACATAACAATGATGGAATTGACCAAGATAGTATGAGCTCTGAATTTCACAAAATGTTAGATTTTGTTGACAAATACTTTCCCCATGGATTTAGTAAATCCAAAGGTCATGTAAGAATACCAAGAATTCGCTTCGAGGCAATTTCTGTAGGTGTTGCACTTGCTTTGAGAAAAAAGAGCGATCTCGAACCAAAATCAATGGCCTGGCTTGACTCACCAGCATTCAAGGAATATACTACCTCAGATTCAAGCAACTCCAGACCTAAAGTAATTCGGCGTATTGAATATGTTCGCGATCGACTTCTCGGTAAATCATGACAAGCACATTATTTCAGGACTTCAATGAACGCTCTCAGGAAGTGAGCAAATATTTTATGTTCTTGAAGAGTTTGGAGCAGGGGGCTACCAAATTAAGTATGGAAGGTAAGGGAGGAATCCCAAAAATCAAAAAAATTGATTCTGAGTTAATTAAGACGTTAAAAGCCAGGGGTTTTCTGTTGCTATATAACCTAGTAGAAGCAACAATGCGAAACGCGATCGAAGCAATATTTGATGAATTGCAAAATCAAAGAGTTTCCTATTGCCATTGAAATTATTATTGCTGGCTTTGATGAAAAAGACCTTTTTTCTGGAAACATTGATGCTAGAAAAATAAAACAAACGGCAAATGAATATGGATTTTCATCTCAGACTGACTATGCCAAAACAGGTAAGGGAGCGGATTTGTTGAGCATTAAGTCAAATAGGAATGATTTAGCACATGGCTATAAATCTTTTGCCGAAGTAGGGAAAGATAAAACTGCAGATGAGTTATTAGAGATTAAGAAGAAGACAGTCAGCTATTTAAGGGAAATACTACAAAATATTGAACAATATTTATCAAATAAAGAATACTTAGGTTCATCGACTACAGGGACTCCTTAATTAAATCAATATGATTTAGGATACTATGAGCAATTACTTGACCGAGTTTGACCGGCACGGCATTCCCAATTAATCGCCCTACTAGAGAGAACAGCACCGGTTCATCAGGGGCGACAAACTGGTATGTTGGTGGAAAAGTTTGTAATAAGGCTGCTTCTCTCAGAGAGATAGCCCTATCTTGTTCGGGATGACCAAACCGACCATTGCCAAAACCAAAACACTGGGTAGTAATAGTTGGGCTAGGTTTATCCCATTCCATTCTACCATACACTGCTGGATAGGTTTTACCGCTCTTTTTTATGTGGCATTTGGCCATTAAGTCTTGAGGCCAATCTCGCCAAGTTCCTCCTGGTTTGGAAGCCCGAATACGGCGCAGATTTAGAGCCGAAAGCTTGCTACTTCTATGGAGGTGATCTATTGGAGAAGCTTGCCCCGCAGAAAGGGGTTCGAGATTTTCAATAGTTTGTCTGACTGTTTGGTAAGTATCTGGGTTATGTGTTGGTGCAATTAGGTTGATTTTACCAAATATTGAAGCAAATAAGACTAATCGCTTTCGAGATTGAGGAATTCCATAATCTAGACAGTTCACCTCATAATACTCAAAGCAATAGTTTAACTTTTTCAGATGGGCGATAAACTCCTAAAAAACTGAATGAAGTTTTAACTGAAGTACATTTTCCATTGAAATAATATCAGGTTCGCATTCTTCAATCAGACGAGCAAAATCTTGCAAAAGCTTCCACTTCGACTGCCGATCGTTATAACGTCTTGAATAACTGGAAAATGGCTGACAAGGGGCGCATCCTGCTAATACTTTAACACTGCTTCCAGAAAAATGTTCTGCTAAATCAAGACCGCTGACATTTTGCACATCTTGCAATAGGAATTTGGCTTTATTGTTATGTTCGTATGGAAACTTACACGCGGGATCGATATCATATCCAGCTTTGACTGGAAGACCTGCTTGCTCAAACCCATAGGTTAGTCCTCCAGCACCACAAAACAAATCTACTGTGGAGATGCTTATAGCCATTCACTCCCTCTTGTTAGGATATGCGACCCAATGTCGTGTAAGAGCGTATTGCGTAAGAATAAAAACACTGATTACTCTGCGGTGTTCCCCGGGTAGTGCGAATAGCGCTCCCGGGGGACACCGCCAGTGGGACAACAGCAATTAACTCGGAAAACCTGTTAAAATCATCAACATTATTTGTCAGCAACTCACCAATTCCATAAACTAGCATAGTTGCCACAATATTAGCATCATGGACCTGTGCGCCACCGATAGTAATTTCTTCCATAAGCGTCAACAGCCTTTCAGTCACCTGCGGACTATCTTCAGCTATAAAAAAGCGGTTGGGAAAATATCTAATCTCGACAGTAAGCTCCCTTAATTGCATTTATAGCTGCCAAGTGAAAAGGAGACTCGATAATGCTTGCAGATACAAGGATATTGGTGTCGAGAAAGACAGCAATTTAGCCCATCATTAATACATATCCTCCCGTCTCAGAGAAAGATCGGCAGGCCAAGTTCCTATACTAATCGCAGGAAAATATAGCGGTGGACGTTCTTTCTTTGTGGTGATTTTCTCTGCCACTGCTTTCTCTGTCACCAAATTTTCTCCGATTGCGCTGCGCGCAGCGCAATCGCCAACCGTATTTGATGTTCTCCTGGCAAAATATCCGGCGGCAATTTCAAGGTAATTGTACCCTCTGCATTCACCGTGGCAATGGTTTCAATTGTTTTCACAATATCTCTCCTCTAACCAACATTTATCTTTCACTATTATCATATACAAAGATTCAAAATTGAAATTACATTCTGATCATATGTGACTTAACATGAGAAATCCGCTCTTATAGCGCGGATTTCTCATCAGACTGCCTATTTGTGGTTTGACTTCCAGGTTAAACCTAGCTAATCGGTACTTCCCTGTTACTCTTGGGGAGTATCGGAGGCTTGGCCTTCTTCAGTCGAGTCACCTTGAGATAATGGTGCATTTTTTTCCTTCAGGCGCTGTTCTTGTTTTTTCCGATCGGCCTGGAGAATATCAGCCATCACACTGCGTGCCTGGTTCATTTTTTCCAGATTTGAGCGGTACAACTCCAGGTCTTTTTGCAGTTTATCCTTTGGCAAATTCAGGGTATCGCAGACTTGTTTGAGCGCAGATGCCAACTCTTTTTCGTCTTTCACCATCTCCGGGTTGGCCATTTGCAGCAAATTGAACAGACCAATGGCAAACAGACGGCTGTACTTAAACTTCGGGTTAGAGGCGATCGCCTCCGCCATTTCCCGCAACTGTTCGGTACCTGGGGCAGTATCCGACAGGGTCAGACCCGCCAGTATTGCGGGCCCATTAGAACCGGTTGCCACCCCTTGTAACCGCTGAGCATCCTCTTGATAGCGTTGCGGATCGTCTCCCAGGGCCTTACAGAGGGAATTAAAAATAGAGACCTTATCATCTGGAGGGGTATAGCCCTGCATAAACTGGTCAAAGGAGGATACTACGCCCAAAGCATAGATCGGGTCGTAGCGAAAATCCACATTTACCCACAGCAAGTGCATTTCCACCATCAACTCTTCCACCACCCGCCGATAGATCGAATTGATCGGACGAGTGTGGAGGCTATAGAAAGATCGCTTAGTATCTGAAAAAGTGGGGACGTTATTCACTTGCAGAATCTTTTTGGAGAACGTGATCCCATTTTCTCTCGGACAGGCTACTTTGCCAACCCTATCCTTTCCCCTGACCGAACAGGCTCCCGAGCCGCCCTTACGGCCAAAACAGCCAAGTCTCACTTGCGAGACTGGCGACAACCATTGCCCGATCGCCCATTATCTGGTAAGCAGCAGCATCATTATGCGCCGGGGGCCAAATTTGCTGGAGATAGGGCGGCGCTTCCGGCTACTTGCTAACTGGTAACTCTAGGTACGCCTTCAAGGGCATCATCTTCAGTGTCAAAGATTTCAAACACCGAATCCATCATCGTGACCTCAAACACCAGTTTAGCGTCTGGATGCACATTACAAATGCGGAAACTCCCTTTGACCTTCTCCGCGTCTCGCATCCCTGCCACTAGGGATGTCAGACCCGAACTATCGATGAAGTTAACCTCACCGAGATTGACTACTACATGACGACTGAGTTTAGAAATACACTCCTGTAACTTCAGGCGAAATTGCCAAGCCGTGGTTATATCCAGGCGTCCTGTCGGCGCCAATACAATTGTTGTGCCGTCTTGGGTTGTATATGTTTTTTGCTCCATCTGGGTCGTCTACCCTCTTCTAGGAATTGTGGACTTTTGGGTTGATCTGAGAATCTCTCTTGACTAGCAACAACCCCACTACCAAGGACAAAAACTGCCTGGAGTTGGTTGATTGCCCAGTCAAGGTCCGATCCCTAATCTGCGAAAAGCGCCTCGTTCCTCATACTAACCGTAACTAAGACGCCAAGGCGCTAGCTTTCCCCACTCCATGCCCACATAGTTTACGCCCATTCCCGCCAGCTATAAAGCCCCCTGAAGCCAAGGCTTGTGGGAGTGTGAATGCAACTGTTTTGAGTAAAGTATATCTTTCCATCCAATAGTTGTCTCTTGCTGTCCCATACTATGCATCAGACCAAGAAGCCCAGTCCTGGGGTTTCAAGAACCGCTCATACAGATGAGCTTCCGGTGTATTTGCTTCCGGTTGATAGCAGTATTCCCAGCGTACTAGAGGCGGCAAAGACATGAGAATCGATTCTGTGCGTCCATTTGTTTGCAGCCCAAAGATGGTGCCCCGGTCATATACGAGATTGAACTCTACGTAGCGGCCCCGGCGATAGAGCTGAAACTGGCGTTCCCGGTCTCCATACTTCTTCGACCAGCGGTCTTCCACAATTTTCCCATAACTATCTAAAAAGCTATTACCACAAGCTTGGATAAAACTGAATAGCTGTTCCCAGGTGCGAGGTTCTAGGGTTCCGACTTTTTGGCTATTTTCAGCAGCGGGACCCTTTTCATTAGGGCCACGATACAGCGCACCCCGACCGTCTTGATAATCAAAAAAGATGCCACCTACACCCCGCATCTCCTGCCGGTGTTTCAGGTAAAAATATTCATCACACCAGGGCTTAAACACCGGGTAATAATCCTGATGGTGCTCGTCACAAGCTTTTTTCAGGGTTTTGTGGAAATGAGCAGCATCCTCCTCAAACGGATAGTATGGGGTCAAATCTGCCCCACCACCAAACCACCAAACCTGTCCTGCCTCAAAATACCTATAATTAAGGTGTACCGTGGGCACGTAAGGATTGCGCGGATGCAGCACCATAGAAGTACCGGTGGCATAAAATCCATGACCAGCAGCTTCTGGTCGCTGTTTCAAGATCGAGGGCGGTAACTGGGAGCCCCAAACCTGAGAGAAATTGACGCCACCTTGCTCAAAAACCCCCCCCTCTCGGATCACTCTGGAGCGACCTCCGCCCCCTTCTGGGCGATCCCAGCTATCTTCACGGAAAGTTTCCTTACCATCGAGCTTTTCCAATCCTTGACAAATATCGTCTTGCAGCTGCTGCATAAACTTGCTGACCCTGGTTTGGGAATCGGACGGGGGTATTTCCTGAGATGTAGTGGTTGTCGAAGTCGAAGACATTGTCATAAACTCAATATTTCACGCTCTCACAATCGGTAGTGTAACCGCGAATGATGCTAACCTAGCCTAACCTGAATGTTGCCCTCAGAGCAAAATGGGATGCCGATGACCAAATTTTTGTCCAAATTAATCCGTCTAAATCGTAAAAGGGTTCGGTGTTCTCTGGCGAGGACCTATCGAACTATTAGTTCTGCCTCTGTCGATGACCTGTGGCAGAAAGTCGTCGATCTGGCTGACGTATCCTGGCATCCGCTGATTGCCAGAACCAATCTCCCCAAGGGGCTGGTAGCTAAACCGGGACTGATTTATCGGGCTGTCACGCGATTGAGTCCGATTCCCATCCGGATCTTTGTCGAGCGGGTACGACCACGAGAGCTGTTAAGTATCAGAATTTTAGCTATGCCAGGGATAGAGGAGCGAGTGATCTACAAGGTAGAGTCTACCCTGTGTGGTACCAGCATTTCCTATTCCGTGACCTTGCGGGGCTGGTTGTCGCCAGTTATCTGGTCGCTGATCCGACCCTATGCGGCTCGCGTGGCCTCGGCTTTAGCTCAGGCGGCTGAACGAACTGCCCTGCAAGGGAAACAGTCTGATTCCCTCTCTGGTGGCAGCAGCTCTATTGATTTTGGATTTTAAACCAGAAATTTCTCCTTCCAGAGCCAAATAACAAAAATCGATAGCCCACTCCGATTTTCCCCAAACCGTAGCGGTCCTCCTGGGGACCACCTGCCCAACATCAGCTAGTCAGCATCAAATGTTGAGAAAATGTTAAGATTTGATAAGATGAGAAGACCCTGATTGTTGCCGCTAGGGTAGATAACACCATGATGTCAATCACGCTTGATACGAGCACCGTTTTAGAAGTGTTACGACCGGTGCAAGACCCGGAACTCCGCCAGAGTTTGGTGGATCTGAATATGATTCGTAATGTAAAAATCTCCGAGGTAGGCAAGGTTAGCTTCACCTTAGTGCTGACGACCCCTGCTTGTCCGTTGCGGGAATTTATCGTCGAAGACTGTACTAAAGCTGTCAACCAACTGCCGGGCGTGTCCGATGTTACGGTAGAGGTAACGGCGGAGACGCCCCAACAGAAAAATACTTTGCCCGACACCCGTGGAATAGACGGGGTAAAGAATATTGTAGCGATTTCCAGCGGTAAGGGCGGAGTGGGGAAGAGTACCGTTGCGGTCAATGTAGCGGTGGCCCTGGCCCAAGTGGGTGCCAAAGTCGGTCTGATTGATGCAGATATCTATGGACCGAATGCTCCGACCATGCTAGGACTAGAATCGGCTCAGGTCATGGTACGGGAATCTTCTCAAGGAGAAGTGCTAGAACCAGCATTTAATCACGGCGTTAAGCTGGTATCCATGGGATTTTTGATTGACAAGGACCAACCAGTAATTTGGCGCGGCCCAATGCTGAATGGGGTCATACGCCAGTTTCTCTACCAGGCCCAGTGGGGTGAGTTGGACTATTTGATTGTGGATATGCCGCCGGGAACGGGGGATGCCCAGTTGACTCTGACTCAAGCGGTGCCGATGGCGGGGGCGGTAATTGTGACGACGCCTCAGAATGTGGCCCTGCTAGACTCCCGCAAGGGATTAAAGATGTTTCAGCAATTGGGAGTGCCGGTGCTAGGAATTGTGGAGAATATGAGCTATTTTATTCCACCGGATCGGCCAGATAAGCAGTATGATATTTTTGGTTCTGGTGGTGGCGCCAGAACATCCCAGGAATTCCAGGTGCCTCTGTTGGGCTGCGTACCCCTGGAAATAGGCCTCAGAGAAGGAGGCGATCTGGGCTCTCCCATTGTCGTGGCCAATCCGGATTCGGCCTCAGCTCAAGCTCTAGTGGCGATCGCCCAACAGATTGCGGCCAAAGTATCTGTTGCTGCCCTACGCGACATTGAGACAGGCGGGACAAGTCCTACGCGACATTGGGACAGGCGGGACAAGTCCTACGCAATCGACAACTGAAATGTTGCAAAAATCACCAATCAGAAATTACTGGATCTCCGCATCAGAACCCTGGCAGCAGGTAGACTGGTTACTATTTCTGTTGCCAGTGGGTCTCACGGTGTTTGGAGGAATAATGATCCGCAGCACGCAATTAAATCTGGGACTGAATGACTGGTGGCAACACTGGTTCGTGGGTGGGATTGGATTAGCACTGGCGGTATTGCTCGCCCGCTGGCGTTATCAAATCCTGATGCGGTGGCAGTGGACGATATACGCTCTCACCAATCTCATTTTGCTGGCGGTGATCTTTATCGGCACCACCGGAGGGGGGGCACAGCGCTGGATTACTGTTGCTGGCTTCAATGTTCAACCCTCGGAATTTGCCAAGTTAGGGTTAATTATCACCCTGGCGGGTATCCTACAAGCCAAAACGGCTGATCCCATTGGTACGCTCTTCAAAACCCTGGGGGTCGCTGCTATTCCCTGGGCCTTGGTGTTTTTGCAACCAGACTTAGGCACATCACTGGTGTTTGGGGCGATCGCCCTGGGAATGCTCTACTGGAGCAATACTAATCCCGGTTGGTTGGTGCTGCTGATTTCCCCGATCGTCTCAATAGTTTTGTTCAACCTGTATCTGACAGGATGGTTTATCTGGGCCGCAATCATCATATTGATTGCCTGGTTTACCTTACCCTGGCCACAATGGGGAGCATTAGGTGCCCTCTCTCTCAACGTGATGGCTGGCGAATTCGGACAGCTTCTCTGGGAGAGCTTATTGAAAGACTATCAAAAAGACCGGCTAATACTGTTCCTGAATCCCGAACAAGACCCCTTGGGAGGAGGATACCACCTGATTCAATCTCGGATCGCCATTGGTGCTGGTCAACTTTGGGGACAGGGACTCCACCAGGGAACTCAAACTCAGCTGAACTTTATTCCCGAACAGCATACTGACTTTATCTTCTCCGCCGTTGGTGAAGAGTTTGGCTTTGTGGGCTGCATTGTCCTGCTGTTCGTCTTCTGGTCGCTCTGCCTGCGAATGGCTTTCGTCGCGCACAATGCTAAGGATAACTTTGGTTCCTTACTGGCAATTGGCGTCTTGACGATGATAGTTTTTCAGGTGCTTGTTAACATTGGTATGACCATTGGTCTGGCCCCCGTTACTGGCATCCCACTGCCTTGGATGAGTTACGGTAGTTCAGCCTTACTCACGAATTTTATCGCCATTGGGCTGGTAGAATCGGTAGCCAATCATCGACAGCGAACCAGTTTGTTTGCAAGAAATAAAAGGAAACATTAGCGCTGATTCCTAGTAAAATATTGAATGTCAACCTAGTTGGTAAGGAATTATGATTCTGCCGGGAACGGAAGTGCGCGTCAAGAACACAGGCGATACTTACTATGGCTTTCAAGGACTTGTCCAACGAGTCAGTGATGGCCAGGCGGCTGTGCTGTTTGAAGGTGGCAACTGGGATAAGTTAGTTACTTTCCGTTTGTCAGAACTAGAACGGGTGGACCAACCACAAACCCTAGCTAAAGACAGCTAAAGCTGGCTAAAGCTACTCAGGTTGGTCAAGCTCACCCGGAAGGGTAAACGTTATTCCAGTTATGACACCTTGGGGTACGTGGCGAGCTGCAAGCTCTGTCGGGTGTTGTGTGCGATTCGTTCTGGCCTAACCTGAAAAGGGAACAGCCAGGTCTGGTTTCATTGGATTGACGCAGCTTGTGTGGGTCTCCTTGATACTTTAGAGTTGGCAACTACCCAACCTTTGCTAATTACAGCTTGTTCAGGAAACAAGTAGAACATTTTTGTGCTAAACTAGAGCTATACTCAATGCAGACCCAATTCAGC
>JACOMV010000154.1 GCA_014324065.1 Hormoscilla sp. SP12CHS1
CTATATATTTACCAGGATTTTTAGTATATACACATTTTGATTTTTTTGTCAACCCCCTCTACTGGACCGACGCTCTAGGAAAATGGTGAGGGACGAAGGTATCTCTAAATCTTTTCTATAAGCCCAGACTTCGGGGAGGGGTGTGATCATAAGTAGTTGATCGCCGGGTGCATCGCCCGATACATGTATATAGCCCGCGCAGATCCTATGGGCGAATGTCAAGGGGTAGCGAGAATTTTTTTTGCATAGTCGGCGTCAAAAGGTTTTCCCGACCTCAAGACCCCGTAGGCCAGACACAAGAGCTTATGCATGGCCGCACAAATAATTGCTCGCTTAGCCTTGCCCCTTTCTAGCAGGCGATCGCAAAACGCCTTAATCACCGGGTTAAAACGTCGTGCTGACATAGCTGGCATATACAATGCCTTACGAAGCTGAGCATTACCGGTCTTACACAGACGTGTTTTGCCTCGCACCGAAGAGCCAGAAATCTGCTGCCTTGGTGTGACTCCAGCATGGGCGGATACTTGACGAACACTCTCGTAAGTGCCAATCTCTTCCGCTAGCAGTTTAGCTGCCGTCAGTTCACCTACACCGGGAATCGACAAGAGCAACTCCTGCTGCTCCTTCAAGTTCTGATGAGTATCAATGAGCTCAGTGAGGAGCTGTTTGATTTGCTCAATCTGCCCATCAAGAAAAGCAATGTGCTGTTCTAACAACTGCACAACACAATCTTGCTTAATCAAGGAGTTGAGCCGGTTAACTTCAGTCTGGCGTAGATTTTGCACTGACTCAAGTTGTCGAATCAATGCTTGTAGTTGCCGTACTTCTGGTGGGGATGGACTCCAGGCTGGAGGTTGGTTTTGTTGACAATACTGGGCAATTAGTTGACAGTCCCCTTTGTCTGTCTTATTGCGAGACAGCTTGCTTTGACCAAAAGCCTTGATGCAAGCGGGGTTGACAATGCTAACAGTGTGTCCTTGTTCATACAACCATTCAGCGACAGCTTCGCCATAACGACCGGTTGCCTCTAAGCAACCATGAACTTTGTCCATCCCCTGCTTAGCCAACCACTCACCAAGTTGTTCCATTCCTTCTGATGTGTTAGAGAAGATTTTGTGCTTTGACTTGCCCTCCAGCAGCAAAGCCACATCGAAAAAATCTTTGGCAATGTCAATACCGATTTTTCTGAGGTTTGTAGTGAGGACGGAAGTCCTCACTACAAACCTCAGTGGGCTGGTAGATTCATATGGCCTCCTTTCCTTGACTGGTGATCTTATCAGCAATTGACTGGTGATGTTATCAATTGAGACCGGTACAGGGTAGAGATGTGTTACTAGCAACCATCCTTGTAAATACGAGTTCATCTGTGTTACAGAGACTCCAGATCCTATTCGGTTGTTTAGTGAAAACACTAGCGCCGTCGGGGTCTCAATCTGCGCGACAGGTTCAATGACCTCTGGCGGGCTACGGACTTGTCGATGGCTTTCTACCCTGATCTCCCTTCTCTATTCCAACATACAAGGCGGGCTTTGTTCGTGTAGCCGGGCCCTTTAGGGTTCGGGCGGGTCCGCCGAGTACCAACGGGTTTTGACCACACCCTCAATAGTGCCTTATTAATGCAAGTCTTTAACCTGTCTGCCAATACCCGCACATCAGGTTCGGTCAGCATGCTAAAGTGGTCGCCGGGAACTCCGATCAGATCGACAACACAGGTTATGCATCGGCAGAATTGATTTACTCACTGGTACTACGTAGTCTATCTTCATGTTAAGCGCTGTAAAGCGCAAGTCGATCCCTTTCAAAGTATAGCGAAGATCAACCCGAGCAACGAAGAGTGTAATTTTCCCCAGGTAGCCAAGCATAAGATACTCTCCTTTATTCGCTCCCACAGAATCCATAGACTTTTGTGCTGTTAAATTGTTTTTTACTTCTCAGAGCAATTCACCCAACTGCCGAGCAAAACTCAGCAACGAACCCCGCAATAATCGCTTTTTCGTTGCCATCAGAGTCAGCTTTAGTTTTTGCAGATAGCGATAGATCAGTCCAGAACCATAACCGTCTAATATAGCTAGCAAAGCCACTGTCAAGTTTTATTAATGGACCAACTCTCTAGGGAAAACCAAATTAGGGGGGTTAAATGGCTTTGTCAAGGTCCCTAACGCTGATGGCGGGAGCGTGACATGGGTAATTCCTTGTTTTTGTAATAACTCTATTAAGTCTGGTCCGGGTCGCAATGATTCGGCAGTGCCCATTCCCAGTCGTGCCCCAGAACAAATGCTCATCACAATTTCCCAGATTGAAGCATCAAAACTCAAAGAAGCAAACTGGAGAATGCGACTGTTCTGTTGGACATCAAAAAGTCGAATTTGAGTCTTCGCTAAATTGCACAATCCCTGATGAACAGCCATAACCCCTTTAAGTCTGAACCCGATGTGTAAATTACATAGGCTAAGTTGTCCGGTTTGGCTTGGCTCGTCGGGTTGTCGTGACGGCACGAAGCGATCGCTCCCCAATCGGCATCCAAAAACACCACCTGAGCCTGTGTTTTTGGAAGTTCCTCAACCAATCGCTTCTTAGTTAACACAATAGACACCTGGGTATCTGACAGCATATAAGCAATACGCTCACTCGGATAATTGGGATCTAATGGCACATAGGCTCCTCCCGCCTTGAGAATACCCAATAATCCCACCACTATCTCCAGAGAATGTTCTATACAAATCCCCACTAAAACTTCTGGCCCGACTCCCAAGGATTGTAAATCATGTGCCAGTTGATTAGCCCACTATTGATAGGTTAATTCTTAGTCTTCAAACACCGTAGTTTTCTACTTGTTTCTCAAATCACTGATGGATACATTTATCTTGGTATTGTTCCATTCCACCAGTAGTTTATGACTCTCTTAATCAGTCAATAATGGTAATTCTTGACTGCCGTTTTTGTCGCCACAATGCTTGACAGTAACTGCTGTAAATGTCCGGCCATACGAGCGATTTTCGATTCATAAAATAGGTTGGTATTGTCTTGCCAGACTGCTTGAATAGCTCTAGCAGTTTCGATAATTTGTAAATTCAGGTCAAACCCTGCCTCGACTTGATACTATTCTCTCAAATCTGGCTCTAGTTGCCACCCATTTCCTGGTTCATCCCCTTCTGACTTATGCCAGTTAAAAGCCACTTGCAAGATAGGTGTTCTGCTGGCATCTCTTTCCGGTTTTAACTGTTCCACATCAAGAGGAAAAGGATAATCTTGGTGTTCCTCTGCTGCTGTAACGGTGCGATGGACTTGGGCGATAAATTCCTTAAATGTGGGGCTGTTTGCCAAAGAAGCTCCGATGAATACTGGGTTGTCAAAATTACCGATTCTTTCTTGAAATTAAGCCCGGGTTCCGCCGGATATCCGAGTCCCCACCAGGATATATTCTCGACCACTGTAGCGATCGATCTTACAAAGAAAGTCCCAAGTAATATTGTATAGAGAACCGATCGATCTGGGGATGTTGCTGCCAAAAGTCATGTACTCATTCTCTCAGTTTCCCCGTGCCAAAGCCTGTGAATAATCCACAGGGCACCCGAAGCATAGACGAGAGGCGATCGCCTCTTCGTTCGTCGGCCTCAGCATCTGCCACCCGACTCCCCCGCAAGTCCACAGTATTGCTTTGGGTTTGCACTACGGGACCGGGTTTGGGGGGTGGAAGAGTTGCTGCGGGTTTCGGTTTGGGTTGTTCGACTTTTTGACCGTTCGATGTCTCTGGAGTAGTGCGAATACGATGCGCGAGGGGTAGTGCGATTAGCGCTCCCCGAGTGCATCGAGCTCTCCGGAGACATCGAAAGAGATTCTATTTCTGTAAAGGAGATCGTCATTTTACCCGAAAAACCCAGGAGAGCCAATATATCCAATGGCATGAAAAGATTGTATCATGACAAAGTCCTTAAGTGAGAGAAGGGGAAGAAGAGAGGAAAAAGAATGCTTCGCACGCGCTCCCAGATGGCATTATAATCTGAGAATGCGTTGAGAGGAAAAGATGAGACCAGGTGCTATATACCTAGGGAACGATCGCTGTGAATTTATAGTGTGGGGACCGCTACTCAAGGAAGTCACTCTAAATATAGTGGGGACCGCACCGCGCCAGATCCCTATGGAACGGTCAGCAGGGGGTTACTGGAGAGTGACTGCCGATAACATTTCTCCAGGAACACAATACCTTTACCAATTGAATGGGGAAAAGACTCGCCCCGATCCGGCATCATATTATCAGCCAGGTAGCGTCCACGAACCATCCCAGGCGATCGATCGCCATGCTTTTGTCTGGCAAGACCGGACCTGGCGCTGTCCGCCCCTGGCAGATTGGATTATCTATGAGTTGCATGTCGGTACTTTTACAGAAGAGGGAACCTTCGCAGGGATTATTCCCCGCTTGCAGGCGCTAAAGGAACTGGGCATAAATGCGATCGAACTGATGCCAGTGGCCCAGTTTCCGGGAAGTCGCAACTGGGGTTATGATGGAGTCTATCCCTACGCGGTGCAGAATTCCTACGGGGGTCCGTCCGGACTCAAGCAGTTGGTAAATGCCTGTCACGAAGCGGAAATGGCAGTGATTCTGGATGTAGTCTACAATCACTTCGGTCCGGAAGGCAATTACACCCGGGATTTTGCTCCCTACTTTACCGAGAAGTACCATACTCCTTGGGGAAGTGCGATTAACTTTGACGACGCCTACAGTGCGGGCGTGCGGAACTTCTTCGTGGAAAATGCTCTATATTGGTTGCAAGACTATCATGTAGATGCCCTGCGTTTAGATGCAGTTCACACCATCTACGACTTTGGAGCCAAGCATTTCGTGGCAGAATTGGCAGAAGCTGTCGAAAGCTTGTCCCAGCAGGAAGATCGCCCTTACTATTTGATAGCGGAAAGCGACCTGAATGACGTGCGCGTTATTCGACCTCAAGCACTAGGTGGCTACGGGATCGACGCCCAATGGAGTGATGACTTTCACCACGCCCTGCATACAGTCCTGACAGGAGAACAAAAGGGTTACTACCAAGATTTTGGCAAATGCGAACAGTTGGCGAAAGCATGGCGCGATCGCTTTGTTTATGCTTGGGATTATTCGCCCCATCGCCAGCGCTATCACGGCAGCTATGCGGGCGATCGCCCCCCAGAGCAATTTGTGGTGTGCAGCCAAAATCACGACCAAGTTGGCAATAGAATGTTAGGGGAACGCCTCTCGCAACTGGTATCCTTTGCAGCGCTGAAGCTGGCGGCGGCAACAGTTTTGCTTTCTCCGTACATTCCTTTACTGTTCATGGGCGAAGAGTATGGCGAAGAGTCTCCTTTCCTCTATTTTATCAGCCACGGCGACCCGGACCTGATTGAGGCAGTCAGGCGAGGGCGAAAAGCAGAGTTCGAGGCATTTCATGTGGCGGGAGAACCGCCGGATGCAGCAAGTACGGAGACTTTTCAGCGATGCATCCTCAAATGGGATCTGCGCGACCAAGGGAAGCATCAGGTGTTGCTAGAATTATATCGGCAGTTAATTGGGTTGCGCCGCCACATGCAGAAAGGGTCGGGCGATCGGAAAAAGCTGGAAGTATTAGCAATAGAAAAGGAGAAAATATTAATTTTTGGCCGTGGGAGTCAGGAAAGGCAATTTGCCTGTATAATGAATTGCAACGACAAAGAGGTAAAATATACCTCATATCTAGAGGGGAATAAGCGATTAGATTCCAGCGCTGCTGAATGGTTGGGCGATGGCTCTACTTTACCAGAGTCCCTAACACCACCCCAAGAGTTGACCCTGCCACCCCAAAGTTTTGCGATCTACGAACAGGGGAATGTTGACTGGGAAGAAAAGGTGTAAAGTATCCTGTAGGGTGAGCGATCGAGAGGGTAACGCACCGGGTTCGAGGGTTGCGGTCACTTGCCCCAGCGCCAGGAACGGGGTATACTCTGCAGGTGGGTCAGTGCGAGACCGCGCGCTGGCCCCCTCGTTCCCACGGCGATGTCTAAAGGGCAGTACGAATAGTGCTAGACATCGAAGAAGCCTGGGAACGGGTGACAGCGGTGGTGGCGAGGCTTGCATCTCAATGCACCCGAGGGTAACGCACCGAGATCGAGGGTTGCGACCACTTGCCCGATCGCAAGAGACGGGGTATAGTATAGTCTGCGGGTGGGCGTTCGAGAGGTAACGCACCGCGATTGCGCAGCGCGATCGCACCGGGTGGCAGCGGCGGCCACTAGCATTCTCCACTGTCACGCACTCTAAGGCACACTGAGGTTTGTTGCGTACCGAAGGTGGGGGATGGTGAGAAGGGAAAGATGAGTGGGAGAAAGGGTGAAAGTCAAATCCAAGTAAAATTGTACAGAAGCAAAGGAGAAAAAAATGCGGGTGCCAATTGCGACTTATCGGCTTCAGTTCCGTCCGGAGTTTTGCTTTGCGTCAGCTCAAAAAATTCTGCCGTATCTGGCTGAATTGGGGATATCAGATATCTACGCTTCCCCGATACTCAAAGCCCGATTGGGGAGTATCCACGGTTACGATGTGGTAGACACAAATCAAATTAACCCGGAACTGGCTACTGAAGAAGAATTTGAAGCTTTGATGGTCGAATTGCAGGAACGAGGAATGGGATGGGTACAAGATATCGTGCCTAACCACATGGCTTATGATAGCCAAAATAAATTCTTGATGGATGTTTTGATTCACGGACAGGACTCGGAATACTGTGAGTTTTTTGATATTGATTGGGAACACCCCTACGAAGATATCAGAGGCAAGGTGCTGACGCCGATGTTGGGTGATTTTTACGGCCAATGCTTGGAAAATGGGGAAATTAAATTAAGCTATGAAGAAAGGGGGCTGAGTGTTAACTACTACGGTCTGAAAATCCCCCTCAGGATAGAATCCTACGCGAGTTTTCTGAATCATGATTTTGGACGACTGTCTCGAACCCTGGGACGCAGTCATCCAGATGCGATCAAAATTTTGGGGATTCTATATATCGTTAAGAATATCCCATCGGAAACTGCGGGGATAGAGCGGAAAGATCAGGCGGAATTTGTCAAGGGACTGCTTTGGGAACTATACAATGATAACCAGAAAGTGAAAGGGTTTATCGACCAGAACTTGAAAATATTTAACGGAGAGGTGGGGAAACCGGAAAGTTTTGACCTGTTGGACAATCTACTGGGAGAGCAGTTTTTCCGCCTGTCCTTTTGGAAGGTAGGAGCAGAAGAACTCAACTATCGGCGTTTCTTTACGGTGAATGAGTTGATTTGTCTGCGCATAGAAGATGCGCAGGTTTTTGAGAAAACTCACGCTCTGATTGATAAGCTAGTAGGGTCAGGGAAGTTGACAGGACTGAGAATCGACCACATTGATGGACTATATGCTCCCACGGAATACTTGGAACGTCTCCGTGCCAAAATGGGGGATATATATATTGTCGCCGAGAAGATTCTGGAACTGGGAGAGGAATTGCCGAGTTCGTGGAAGATCCAAGGTACGTCAGGATATGATTTCCTCAATCACGTGAATAGCCTTTTCTGTCAGAAGGAAAATGAAAATGCTTTTACAGATATATACGAGCGCCTGACGGGTTTGAGACCAGTATATGAGGAAATGCTGGCGGACAAAAAGCGGCTGATTGCGGAAACGAATTTAGTCGGAGATGTGAATAATTTGGCGCACCTGCTGAAAAGAATTGCCGGTGGATCCCGATACGGACGGGATTTTACCTTGGAGGGATTGAGAAAGGCAATCCTAGAAGTATTGGTGCAGTTTCCGATCTATTGTACTTATATCGATAGGGAGGGAGTGAGCGATCGGGCACGGGGATACTTGCAAGAGGCGATCGAAAAAACAAAAAGTCAGATTCCGCAGTTACTGAACGAAATCAACTTAATTGAAAAGTTCCTATTGCTGGAGTACGACGAGTGGCTTTCCGAATCAGAACGGGAACGGTGGTTGCATTTTAGCATGAGATTTCAGCAATTCTCTGGTCCGTTGATGGCAAAGGGGATTGAGGATACTCTATTTTATGTCTACAACCGACTGGTATCTCTGAACGAGGTAGGGGGCCATCCGGATCGATTTGGCTTGGCGGTTTCCGAGTTTCACGAGTATAATCAGAAAAAACTGGCAGATTGGCCCCACGCCATGAATGCCACTTCCACCCACGATACGAAACGCAGCGAAGATACCCGGTTGCGCATTAACGTGCTTTCGGAAATGCCGGAAGAGTGGGAACAGCAGGTGAAAAGTTGGCGGGAAATGAACCGGGATAAGAAAACTGTGGTAGGGAAGCGCAGCATTCCCGATGGCAACGACGAGTATTTCCTGTATCAAAATATGTTGGGTGCATTTCCCGAAGCAGTTCTCCCTTTGCGTTGTCAGGTGGAACTAAAGAACGAGGGGTTAGAGGGGATCGATAAAGAGGAGTATACTGAATTTGTCGGGAGGATCAAAGATTACGTCATCAAGGCGGTGCGGGAAGCCAAAGTCCATACTGCGTGGTTGCGGGCGGATACAGAATATGAGGAGGGTTTTGTTGCCTTTGTCGATCAGATATTAAATCCTGGTGAAGAGAACGAATTTCTCTCATCATTTCGGGCCTTCCAGCAGCGGTTGGCGGTTTACGGCAGCTTCAATTCTCTGTCCCAAACCTTGCTGAAAATTGCCTCGCCGGGAGTGCCGGACTTTTACCAGGGGACGGAACTGTGGGATTTGAGTCTGGTGGACCCCGATAACCGCCGTCCAGTCAATTATGACGATCGACTGTCATTTTTGCAGGAGATTAAACGCCGCTGCCAGACGGGAATGATGAGTTTGATTTCTGATTTGAAGGCAACCCGGGCCGACGGACGGATGAAGCTATTTTCGATCGCCCGCGCCTTGGAGGCGAGAAAACAATATTTGCCAGTTTTCCAGGAGGGAGATTATTTGCCTTTACAGGTGTCGGGTCAATATGCTAACCATATAGTGGCTTTTGCGAGACACTATCAGGGTAAGACCGCGATCGCAGTTGCCCCCCGCTTGCTCGCGCGCGTCATCGGACCGGAACAATATCCCCTCGGTACAGAAGTTTGGGGAGATACGCGCTTGGAAATTCCTGCCCATTTACAGTCTAACTGGATAGAGGCGATCGTGAACGAGGAAATTTCAGGTAACGCGGCGCTATCAGTCGGTGAAATTCTGCAACATTTCCCAGTTGCACTTTTAGTTAGTTCGTAGGTGGGCAGTACATACCCAGCCCTTTCAACGTTAACCTTAGAACTCTAGCTAGTCGCTCATCATTTGTGTCAACTAAGGGGGGTAGCGGCTGCAACCCCCGTGCCTTTGTTGATTTTCTCTTTATCTTCTGGGATTTCTGCCATCTGCCAGTGGAACCTCTGGGTGGTCAGTGGTCAGTGGTCGGTGGTTAGTGGTTAGACGCCTGTCCTACAGACAGATAAGTAGTCAGACAAAATTAATTACATAGTTTACCCCAAACTTTTCGCTGTCCCTCTACGCATTCGATGCCAACTCATACCCATTGATTTTATAATTCTTTGAACAGTTTTAACACTTGTTTCAATTCCCCATTCTTCTTTGATTTTAGCCACAACTTTTTTCAATTGTCTTGGGTCTTCTTCAGTCCAGAATTTAATTTGTTCTTTTTGTTCAATACTAAAGGTTTGCTTGCGACCTCTTCCCGACTTGTC
>JACOMV010000155.1 GCA_014324065.1 Hormoscilla sp. SP12CHS1
GCACATAGCCATGGGCGACATGCTCCGGGGATACTTTTGAGCCGCACTTATCACTTGACGGGACAAAATGTCGTGTAGTACTCGTACTGTACCCTTTAGACATTGAAGCCGACTCGGGGCTTTCTCCCTAAATGGCGTTAATAGAAGTATTTTATCCGGGAATAACTTGCTCATTCCCGGGAGTGAGGAAGTCATTCCCGGGAAAAATCAGTTATTTCCAGAACTAACTATTTATTTCCTGGAGTGACTTCCTCATTCCACCGAGTACGAAAGTCATTCGGTGGCGGCAAAAGGTTACTCCAAGGCGGTGCTTACCCCCGCTAAGGCCGGAGTAAGCACCGCCTTAGCGGGGGTAAGTATCCCCTTAGCGGGGGTAAGCACCTCTTTGGCGGGAGTAAGCGCCTTGGCCGGGGTAAAATAACGAGGTGAAGAGCTGGCCAGGGTTTTCTCACGTTCCCCATCTAGCAAGATGCAACTGGCTACTTCATATCTAGACTGGCTATCTCTTCTCCTCGAGGGAGATCATGTCTTAATCGACAGTTTTCACCAACAACCCACGAGTTATGGGATGCGGTCAAAACCCGAAGCTATATTATAGGTTGGGTTATCTCACGAAACCCAACGCTTCTCTCGTTCCCTGACATGGCTGCGCCCCCAGCGCAGCGCTATCGGGCCGGAAACGTTTTCGGGAGGGGACGCCTCCTCTGGTGCATCCCCAGAACGCGGCGATACTGCTGCGCAGTCGCTGCGCGAACGTCGCCAGGGCGAAGCAAACGGAATTGTTAATCTTGGCTTGTCAAACGGGCGATCGCTACCCGCAAAAGAATGGCGATCGCCCAATCGAACGGTTAAGTTTAATTAATTTCGGACGGGTTTACTCCCATTTCTAGTAACCGCTGGGCTAATTTTTCAGCCCGTTGGCGTTCGGTTTCAGCCCGTTGGCGTTCGGAAAGGATCTCTTGTGCCATAGTTTTCATTTTGGCCTGTTCTGCTTTCATTAATAGCTCCACCAGCGGAGGAGCGAGCAGTTCTTTCACGGATAAACTAGCTGCTCGAACTGACTGGAAACAATCGATTGCTCTTCGGTGAAATCGACAAAGCTATATCCTTCGACCTTGCTGGGGTTAGCAAGCACCCGCACTCGTTTTTTTTGCGGGTCTACTATCCAATATTCGGGAATTTCCGCGATTTCGTATTCATAGCGTTTCGTCACATAATCATCCCGGGCATTGCTGCTGACAACTTCTACTACCAGAATCGGCTTTTCGGCGAAATCTAAGACCCCAGCACCGGGACGATGCTCAACTTGTTCCCAAACCGTTTGGCTACAGACTACCACATCGGGAATTCTCGATGAATTTTCTTCTGTGCGGACACCAGTTGCTAAAGAGTTCGCGACTAAATCCAAGTTTTGGTCAACAAAGTAGCGCTGTAATTTATAAACCAGAAACTTGCAAATCTTTGTATGTAGGTGCGTTGCTGCTGACATGGGTATGAGTTTTCCCCTGCATAATTCATAGAGAACGTCCGGTTCTCCTTCATATTCGAGATATTCTGCAAAAGTGAACAGGCGCTCACTTGGTGGTGATTCTTTTTCTTGAGCTGCCTTGGCGGTCACCTCTGAAACGACTGCTTGAGTCATAATGGATAGACCTCTTCTGCGATCGGGTGCTTTGACTATTTTATCTCATCTCAATTTTATCTTCTGGTAAATTCGCCCCACCACATAGTTTATAGGGCCCTGAACTTTCCCGGGGCTCCGGTGCTAGCCTTCACCCCGGCGCAACTCACCCGAAATCTTGCGAAGTGTCATCTTGACAACAACCACAAGTCTCTCTGTGCGCTCGCGCCAGTGGGAAAAAGACTTCCCTTGAGGCGATCGCCCGCAAACAGAAGCCTGATCGTGCTGCCATTCGCCAGGAGTAAGGTGAAAAAACTGGCCTGTCTCGCGTGGATGAAGCCTTGAAACAAAAACGGTTGGGACCGAGTAGTAGTTAACCGACATCACATCGGGAGAACCAGTTTTCTCCCGGTTCAGACTTTGCAAAAAAAACCCCCTCGCGGTGCGCCAACACCCAGGGGCAGTACCTGGGCTGTTCACTTTGTGGGATTATCCGGGGAAAAACTTCATGCACTTTTTGTGTGAGCAGGGTCTTGATTACATTTGTAGTGCGGAATGTGGGTTGCAAGTCCCTTACGTTCTTATTGCTTTCCATACTGATCTCCTCTCTTTTCAAGAATTATAATTGCCAGGTCTGTGCTAGGAACAAATATATTGAAAATCAAGGAGTTAAGGAAATAGTGTTGATGAAAACCTAGACAAAATTGTCCAGTTTTGCATCAATTTTACCCCTTTAGTGAAACGGCTGATCGTCGAGTAGAAGGCGCAGATTTTCAGAGGTAAAATAAAATCCCAGGAATTTGGACATGAAATGTTCTGCATCAAAACCGGCAGTTGAATCACCCTCATAAGAGGCCATCATTTTTTCCACATTGGTTGCATAAACATCCGCTCCGAAGGCGCTGTCAATGGCTTTTGATACCTTTTGAGGATCTCTTGCCTGGTCCTTGAAACTGGTTTCCAGGGCATCGAAAACCGGTTCGTTCAGGGACTGGATTTTTTTGATAATGTCTATGTCCAGGTTTTCAACAAACTTGAGCTGTGCTGATGCTGAAAGAAAAGAAAAATCCACGTTTTCCCCTACAAACAGGTCCTGAAAGAATTTCTCCACCTTTGACCTGTGCTCTTCAGCCAGCTTGAAGTGACTAGACAGCAGGTTGACCTTTTCCAGATAACGCTTCAGATGGGTTTCCCGTGTTTCCCGAGCCACAGGCACTTTGAGCGAAACGTAATAGTGGTGGGGCAGGTCATGGAGTATTTCAACAAAGTCCTCCATAATGTAGATATTCTTGGCATAAACAGGACGGCCGAACATGGAGAATTCCAGATAGGGCAGGCCGAATCCTTCCATAACCGAGCAGGAGATAATCAGATCGCTTGCAGCAGCCAGATCGCGCAGTGCAAAATCCTTTCCTACATGATCGATGCCGAATCCGGCAGCACCCAGCTTGTACTTGCGGATGGCATTGAAGACCATGTCCTCATAGGGTTTGTCATCCGGAGAGTCAGCAGGCAGGGTGATCATGAAAGTCAGTTCCTTGCGTGCGCAGAGTGCCAGCAGAAAGGTCTCAAGCAGATTTTTCCTGCGGATAGTACGTCCGGCAAAGAGCAGCCAGGGACGGTCAGGCTCAAATGTATAATTGTTCTTTTTTGCGTATCCTTTAAGCACCTCGCCGATCTCCTGTTTGCTTTTCTGAGATACATGGGACCCGATCAGTAGCGAATCGGGAACATAAAAAAGATGGTCTGAAGGCATACCGCTTTCCAGATAGGCCCGGTAGTCGATTTTATTGATGACCATCCAGCGGGTACCAGGTGAATCAAAATAATAGGGCTCGGACAGGCTGGAATACATATGGTCCAGATTGGGCCAGCGGCCCTGTTCAGCGCTGTCATGCACGTGCATCCAGATTTTCTGGTCCGGGACTTCCTGTGCGAGTTTCTTGAGCGCCAGGGTATAGGCCGCATTTTTTCCAAGGGTCGGGTTCTGGGCCCAGAGCACCTTGCCGCCTGCGCCAATGGCCTTGAACTGCTCCTTCACCTTTTCAGCCGCCTCTTCTACCTTGCCCATGGAATCGTCCCAGTAGAAAATTTCCGGGATGATGTCCAGTTTGATCTTAATGTCGTTTTTCAGACCTTTTTTAAGAGCATCAAAAAACCACTCGCTCTTTTGCTCAGAACCGAGAACAAACTGAATCTCGTCCTTGATATAGCCCTTTTCCACGAGCAGAAAGATGGTGTTGAGGATCAGTGTGGACACGCCGCCCGGGTACATATGGTAGTGCATTAAAACAGGACGAAAATCCATAATAAATCCTTTCAAATTATAAAAGCCAGAGAGAGACAGAGACTCAGAGGTTTTAACTCCTCCAATCAAATTAAGAATTGGATTGGTATGACCTCTGTGCCTCTGTGGCAAATCTTTATCCTTTTAATTCCTTTATTCTGTCGAGGATGGCAGCGCGGCCGTTGTAGAAATCCATAGCCATGTTCTTCACAACATCATCCACCTGTTCATTGTAGAACGGCTCTGCTTTAGCAGCATCTACACCTAGTGTGCTCTGCGCATCCTTGATCTGCTCAACCGTTTTCAGACCCAGTTCGTAGAGCTTGAGTTTGCAGAATTCCAGGAAAGCGGCTGTATACAGGTAGTTAAGGGCCTTTTTCGCATTATCAAGGTCTTCGGTTGCAATAATGTAGCCTACAGCTTCATACAAAATGTTGATCCAGTCCTTTTCTGAAATGTTCATGAAGAGCGGATCATCCTGACCGGCCTTGGCAGCCTCAGAGAGTTTTGCATAGTTGTCCTTGACAATCTGGAGTGTTTCAGGACGGAGCACCTTTTCCATGAACGGAAGGAAATCATTGAATTTGTCTAGAAGTGACGCGCGCTTTGCGTCAATGTTGAATACATCGGTTTCACCGGGATCAATAAAGCTGATACCGGTTTTGTCTGGTCCCCAAGGCACTACCGTATCGAGAGGTTTATCTTCACCCATGAGTTTTGACACCCTACCGTCTTTTTTCTCATAATAGAGGATCCGTTCCAAGGCTGCACCAATTACCTCTCCGGGCATAACAGAAAGTTTGGCATCATTAGTGACATCGTGCAGTTTGGCTCCCAGATAGACTTCGTAGATTACTGTGTCATGGGCAATGTTGTCAAATGTCGTTGAGATATCAGTGCCATACCTACGGCGGGCATCGTTCCACTCTGTAATGGTTTCCAGCTCCACAGCACCCCTGCTCAAAACAATATCACCGGAAATGCCGCCCGGTACATATTTGCCGATAAGAGTGGTCAGCGGTCCGACCACCTTACGGGTCAAAGAAGCATCCACAAAGTGGCGTGCGTAACGGGCTGTGATGAAATAGTTCTTTCCGGGAAATTCCTTTTCATGACTGGAAATCACTCTTTTATAAACACCCTGCCATTCCTTCATGTCATTACGCAGGTCGCCGTCCAGCAGGATAAGGGTCTGTACATCGGTTTTCATGAATTCCTCAAAAACCATCTTCAAAGCGCTTCCCTTGCCGGGTGTGGCATCACCGCCGTAACCTTCGTAGGGGCCAGCAAAGACGAGTACATTGTCTTTTTTATCATCCGGCAGGCTGGCAATAGTGTTTTTTCCTGTTTCCAGAGCAGCTTCGATATCGCCTTTGGCGCCTGATTTCTCAGAATAGGTGCTGTCTGTAACAACAAAAGCCACCTTTTTACCTTCAAATACATCTACAGCTCCCTCAATGCCGATCTTAAGCTGGGATTTGATATTTTCAGCACATTCATAGGTGGGATGACCGATAATGATATCTGCGCCGAACTCTTTTAACAGTCCGCCGAGAGATCCGGTCTCCGGGTTCAGTTCGCCCTGATAGATATTCTTTTCGATTTGGACAGGTGTGCTCACATCAGACTCCTTTTTATTAATGACAGATTGAAAAATGGACGGATTTTACTGCTGAAATTTAATGGTGAGTCAAAACGGTGAATCAACGTGATATTAAGGGTTTCAGCCATTTTTTTGCTCCTTAGCAAGATCGCGTTTGAAGTGGGTTGACGATATGCCTCCCGCTCGTCAGGCTCTCCTGCCGCAAAAGCAGTCAAACCCTTGCCCTGAAAGCGTTTCAGCTAGTTTAGCAGAAGAGAGCGGTTTGTGGCAAATAGTTCGTACAATGCTGTCCAGTGCCAGTTACTCATGGGTTTTTGTGTGGCTACCACCGGTTATAACCCTGTTATTTCTAAGCCAAAACAGCCGCAGTCGCCATCCATTACTACGGCGCGCGCCACTCTACGGCTATAGTATAAATGAAGAGACAGTAGCATCCCGACTACGGCGTCGTTCTTGACCAGCCGTCAGCCTGGCAGAGCACCAGCAGGGAACTCGGGCAGTGGGGGCAGGTGCGAACGCGCTGCGCGCGCGCTACGCGATCGGGAGTTATAGGAGAGTTAGGCTCTTTCCGGTGATTGCCAGCTAGTTCTTTGATTTAGCCAGTGATTAATTATGTCAGCAAGTCCACCAGTAGCGATCGCTCCGGAAAGAAGCTTTAATCACCACGTTGGCAGCGATCGCATCATTGCTGCCTTACAAAAAATCAAACGAAATTCAAATCAAAACCTATGGAATGATTAGCTCTCCACTTGACGAACAGGCTCAACAGGAAATTTGGGAGTGGATTGCTTCGACCATGATGGTTAGCAACTATATAGATTTGGCTCATCTCATCTTCTCAGACGCTCGCGACTATTTCATAAATTGGGAAGCTTTGAGGGGATATTTTTGAGAGCAGCCAGTCTTGCTTTACCGCTGTGGCGATCGCACTCCTCTCATACCCTATGGATGTTACTGGCGACTGATGGGAGAGCATTCCAGTCTCAGGATTTATCAGATGGAAAAGTTGAGCGAATGAATGCGATGCGATCGCGCGATCGGGTAATGAACACAGTCCGATCGCGAGGACAGTCAGGCAAACGATATCGGATCAACAACTGCTATTATCGATCGTGCCATCAGGCATAGTGGTACGGCACAGATAGGATCCATCCAGATTTGCACCCTCAATATTGGCTCCCCGTAAATTGGCTTTTTCCAGAAATGCTCCGCTCAGGTCCGATGAGGGCCATTAAGCTGAAACCATTGCTGTGAGAGGCTTACAGCCATTATAGGCTCGCGAATTGTCCCGACGGTTGGTCCAGTTCCCCATCAAATTCTTCAAAACTTCCTCATCGGTACCCATCGATACCCTTAACCCAACCCTGCCGGAGTTGAGTTGAAACTGTTCTGGTCATCCACATCACCAGAACAGAATGGCGGAAATAATTGTCCTGCTTGAGTTCTGGCAGTTATGTTTATGGTCATCCACATCATCAGAACAGCCTCATTATCCAGAAGCCCAGAATCCCGCATCGATGCTATGCTGGTAAATTTCCGGCTTGCGAGCGCTCGACAGATATCAGACATAGCTTGAATTCCTTGCTGTGCAATAGTTATGGCGATTCAGTTCTGGTGATGCGTATCACCAGAACTTGTTCTGTGCTCATGCTGGCGCGGATGTTCCACCATTTACATCAAAGTTGTCAATCCTGTCGCCGCTGAGGTTAAAGGAATGAAGTTACGGCGACAAAGTATGTATCTGGAAGCAGGTCTAATTCTAGAAACGGATCGTAATCTCCATTTGGACCGGAACCCGGATCTGGGGTAAAATCAACATCATCATCACTGCCAATCAGCGCTCCATCAGAGTCGAAAACGCTTACGATAGCATCCAAGCTATCATCATCATCGGTGTCTGGAGTCAAAATATCGTTAGCAAAATCAATGTCAAAGAAGACAGTTTGGGAAGAATCACCACCGAGCACAAACTCAAAAATATCGATATCATCGACATTGTTCTCGTCAATGTGCCCAAAAATCGTGAGGGGTGGGCCAGACAGGACCGCACTTTGGCATCGCGCAGCTACAGGGTGAGGGCGTGAAAGTAAGTCAGACCTGCGCGTACACCGGGATAGCACAGCCTCCTAGATCGGGCAAGATCCAGATAGCAACTGGTTTGAGTATCTATAGGAACCGGGGGCCAGCAGCAATAGTGATTGACAAAAAATCGGTTATGACCGAATATAAAAAGAGTGCTCTGTACGGAGACCACAGCTGAAATGGCCAAAATGGCGGTCTGGCCTACTGTTGCAAGACTGCTCTTGTTGGTTCACAAATCTTAATAACGGAAGAAAAGCTATTGTCAGGAGGTAGATTATGGTCCATTCGCCCAATCTATTCGGGTTCGGTTGGTTGCTGTTGTTGGCAAGCGTTTTGCTGATCGCAAAAATTTCCGGTGCTGATACAGATGCTGAAGAGAGGGTGGAACTCCCCCATGACTCATTGCTGCGCGATCGCCTGAATGAGTTAGGTATTGCTAACTGGAAGGAGTTGCGGAAAAAAACAGGGTTAAGTACCCCACGCCTGTTGGAGGCCCGTCGCGGTTCTCTGGAAAAGCTGACCTTTTCCGAAGTGAATCGGTTGGCTTCTACTCTCAATTGGACGCCAGTAGAATTAAGATCCAGTTTGGGTTTTGCCTCAACAGATGACGAGCAGGTAAAATCTCTGTCAACGGCAATATCGCAATTGCAGCATCTGTCAGATCGAAAAACGACGGAAGTATCGGAATTGCAGCAAGAACGGGAGCAACTGCAGCAGAAATTGCAGCAGATGGAAAGCGAGAAAACAGCGGCAATATCACAATTGCAGCAAGAAGGCCAGGGATTGCGATCGCAATTGCAGCAGCTGGAAACAGAGAAGCAGGCGACCCTGGCGGAGTTCCAGCAAGAACGGGAACAACTGCGCTCACAATGCTCACAATTAGAGCAACTAGATAGTGAGAAAACAGCGGCAATATCACAATTGCAGCAACTAGATAGTGAGAAAACAGGGGAAATATCCGGTCTACAGCAAGAACGGGAGCAACTGCGCTCACAATTAGAGCAACTAGATAGTGAGAAAACAGCGGCAATATTACAATTGCAGCAACTAGATAGTGAGAAAACAGGGGAAATATCCGGTCTACAGCAGGAACGGGAGCAACTGCGCCAGCAATTAGAGCAACTAGATAGTGAGAAAACAGGGGAAATATCCGGTCTACAGCAAGAACGGGAGCAACTGCGTCAGCAATTAGAGCAGATGGAAAGTGAGAAAACGGCAGAAATAACCGAGTTGCAGCAAGCATGGGAACAACTGCGCTGGCAATTGCAGCAGCAAACGGCAGAAATGATTGAGTTCCAGCAACAATGTCAGCGACTGCAATCCCAATTGCAACAGCAACCAAGTCAGCTAAATGCCGATTTTCGCGACTCGACTTTCGCGGAATTACAAGCTTTGCTGACTAAGTACCCCAGCGCCCGCCAAATTGCCGAAACGAAGCCCGATTTGCCAGCAAAGAATATGATGAAGCTGTTCACGCCCTTAGAGAACATGCTGGAGAATTGGGGTTATGAACCGATCGCTTCCGTTTGGGAACAGGTTCGTTATAATCGGAACTTGCATGAGGCGGATACTGATGATATCCAGGAAGGAGAGATGGTTTATGTCCGGTTCGTGGGATATAAGTCGGGCGATCGGGTAGTCTGCCCAGCTAAGGTCAGTCGCACTCTCCCCGCGGGAATTAAGCCGAAAAACTCATGACAGTTCTTGTCTAAGTTAACTAGCAATAGGTTGCCTGTAATTGTTCATGGTCTGGTCACCCATTTTCCATTCGCCATTCGGAACTAGCCCTTGTGGTTCCGAAGGCATCGGCAAATTAAATTTTTGGTTTGCTGCGTAGCGTTCCTAGGAGTATATCGTTTGCGATCGCAGTACCCAACAAAACCAAACCACAGCCCAACATCATTGACACAGTTACAGCTTCTTTCAGTACGATATCCCCCCAGAGCATCGCAAATAGGGGAATGAGATAAGTGACAGTTAAGGCTTTACAGCTTGTTCAGGAAACAAGTAGAACATTTTTGTGCTAAACTAGAGCTATACTCAATGCAGACCCAATTCAGCT
>JACOMV010000156.1:0-9616 GCA_014324065.1 Hormoscilla sp. SP12CHS1
TGGGAACAAATACGTTTAAGAACTGGTTTACTAAATGCTGTTATTGTACTAATTAAATAGCGAACAAGCTGTAATGCTTTTATTTCTAAGTCCTTAAGCCACTTAACATATTCCGTAGCTTTGGGAATTGATGGTGCGATTACCAGGAGTTTAGAGCGTGAGTTAATAGCTTTATATTCTTGCCAATGTTTGACTGACTTTGTCAAAAGGTCATAAACATATTCCGTATTAAGGATTGTCCAAATTGCTGCGTTTGTATCTCCTCCTGCTTCGGCAATACTTTCTGCGGCACAAACCTGTCCTTTTCTATCTACCCACTCAGCTTCCCCATCTTGAAGTTCAAAATGAAGGGGAACGATCGCCCCCTCTCTGAGGGCATCCTCTCGCGTGTAACGAATTACCCTTGCATCTTGACTGTTAGACAGATCGGGAGTCAGGCGATCGCCATCAATTGATTTATAGGGTATAAAGGCAATTGGCTTACCATCTCCCCGCTTATGAGTGCCAGTGACTAGAACTACCAAAACCGTGCTATCAACTAATGGTTGTAATGCCTGATCCCACTGGCTACCTTCCTCAACATGATGAAACTCATCCAGCACTAAAATATAGCGCTTACGCTGTAGCTCTTGAGCATGAAGGTCCGGATTGGCAAAAATGGCTTGGTAGGTGGCTACATAGCCTGAAGTTCCTTTACACGGGTTAGGTTCATTATTATTTGCCCGAATTCTGTGCTGATGATTGAGCTGTTCTTTGAAATACGAATCTTCAAAATTGTGTTCCGCTTGAGCTTGCAAATTTAGTCTGGGAACCACCCAACATATGGCATCGGCAATAGTAGTCGAACCTACCCCCAGAGGCTCGGTTGGGAATCAACTGTGCAGCAGCAATGACGGGAATTAAACTCTTACCGCCTCCTGGCGTAACCAGCATGATAATTTTCCCGATCTGCTCACCTCCCTTTAAAAGTTTGCATATTTCCATAAACTCCTTTTGGTGCCTTCTCAGTTTAATCGGCTCTTTGGGTAGTTCAAATAGATTGAGTTGTTTGTAACTTTCATTCTTCATGTTCTTGTTTTCGGAAGCTGTTTTTTTCTGATGACATTTAGGGCATAAAGCCTGCATTTCGTGGACATTGGTTCTGTGAGTTTCTACCCACCGTTCGATGTGGTCTGCGTGCCAGTCTGGAGGCAGGTCGCACCCGCAAAGTTGGCATTTGCCGTCGGCGGCATACCAGAGGGCAGATCTTAGGCGTTTCGAGCGAAGGTAACGGTTCTGATGGGACATCTACATCCTACTCAGCTATGAGATCGGGGAAGTTAGCATATATATCTACTTTACCATAAGTTGATTTTTTGAGCAACTTCTCGATCGCGATCGAGCGGCCTAGGCCCATCACAGGGAACGATACTATGCATAATTGTACTCCACTGATGAGCGGTACTCAACCCAGCCAAACTCGCTGGAAACAGTGACCATTGACCGGCGAGCGGTCACTTATGACCGGTGACCAGTGATATCTAGTCCGGCAGCGAAGCCTGTAGTATTAGGGAGTTGGGTAGATCGGGAAGAGATCCGATCGGGTGGCGCGATTTCATATTGATTTAACATTGCTACCTGTCATCTAATCTATCATTATCAAATATCTAGCTCATTACAGTTTTTCCGCTTTCCATTCAGATGACAAGCGATCGCACTCTGAGTAATATTTTACTATATCCGCTTCGATCCGATCTTTGTTAGCATGATAATAAGCCAAAGCTGCATAAACCTGTGCTAAAGTCAAGTGTGGAAATTCCTCGACGATTTTTTCTGGACTCATCCCCGCCCTATAGTCTATGGCAATGTTTTGGACAGACATTCTGGTTCCGGCAATTCTCGGACGCCCTCCACAGGTTCCGGGAGTAGAGACAATCATTGTCCCAATGTTGATGGTAGTTGTCATCTTTACCTCTGTTTATTTACCTGATAAGATGATAGCATGAAAGCGATCGGAGTTTTATGATATTATAGAAAAAGTGGCGATCGCACTGGAGGAATATCCTTACAGATCGCCTGGTAAATAGGGTAGTGGCAAAAAAAGAGTCACAAATATTAAAATCAATCCGACCTCCAATTGCTAATGCCCTATTTTAAAACTGGAGTTAAGGTGAAATGAAACTAAAAGTTTATCTGGATACATCCTCATAATTCCCCGCAACTGAACGCCCACGGAATAACTTTGTCGCGCTGCCAAAACAATTCCTGCATGAACCCTCTCTTGTTCCATAAATGCTTTATGTAAGCGGCAGAAATCTTTAACATTAAAGCTATAGATGACACTACTTTGCTCTGTTGCCCAGATTAGCTGTTCTGTATCTGTACAAAATTATTGGCATCCGAGACAGTCACTACATCTACACCATAATTTCGTAAAGCTACCACCAATGCCCATCTATTCGCATCCTCATCTAGAGAAAAAGTAATTTGCACTACAACTTACCTTCTCTAGATTCAACTAACAATTGCTCATACTCTGCTGCTGCTTCTGCAAGATATGCTTCTATTTCATCTTTATTAGCGTGATAGTAAACTAAAGCTGCATGAACCTGCGCCAAAGTCAGAGACTCATACTCCTGAGTAATCTCTTTTGGACTCAATCCTTCCTTAGACAAAACGGCTATTTGTGCCACATAAAGTCTCCTCCCGGCAATTCTCGGACCCCTCCACATATTTCCGGAGTAGAGACAATCATTGTCCCAATGTCGATGGTAGTTGTCATCTTTACCTCTGTTGAGTTACCCGTTCCTATGATAACATGAAAGCGATGGGGTTATCTGGGATTCGGTAAAAAGTGGCGATCGCCCTCATCGAAATGTTAGCTGTGGACATTCACCAGTAGGATGGTGAAACCCGGTTTTGCCAAAAAACCGGGTTTCTTAATTCACAGATGCTATCATAAACTGTAAACTTAGGTAAAGTTTGATTGTTTCAGCTGCTCTGACGTAGGATAAGGTATGATAACTGCTTGGATAGTCACAGCGGCGTGGGGACTCGGTTCCGTTCTCTGGGTAGAACTAGTCCGAGATCTGTGCCACGTCCTCTCCCATTCTTGGCAACCCCTCTATCGGTTGCATGTTTGGCATCATCGCGTCTTCCGTCCGGATCTAACTCCTGTTAGTGATATCATCTATCGACAAGCTAACTGGTTCCACGATCTGCCAGAATCTTTGGTGATGCTGCTATTTGGTCTGCTATTATGGTGTTTAGCCTATATTTACACTCCCGGACAGCATCTGGCCGCGATCGCCGGTTCGGTCTATAGTTTGAGCTTCGTGATGGGCGCGATCGCCCGTGGGACTGGGTTCCCTAGGGCGGATGAAATGACGGACAGCACTCATCGCTCGGGACCTTTTCTCTCCCCACCTTCCCCTTGGTTGGTAAATCGACCTTACCACTGGCGGCATCACTTTGACAACCAAAATGCTTACTTTTGCGGTGTTTTTACTTTCGTAGATCGACTTATGGGTACAGCACTTTCCCTCAAAGGCAAAACTATTGCTGTTACGGGCGCTTCTGGAACTCTGGGCCGATCGCTTCTCCTGCATCTGCACCAAGCGGGTGCTAAAGTTATCGCCCTCTCTTCCCAAAATCAGCCCGTTACTTTAACTGTAGATGGTGACAGTTTTCCTGTGGATACCATAACTTGGCAAATTGGTCGAGAATATGATTTGGCTTCGGTGTTAGAAAAGGTAGATATTCTGATTCTCAATCACGGGATTAATGTCCGCGGACAGAGGACTAAAGAGGCGATCGGCCTATCCTACGAAGTCAATACCTTTTCCAGTTGGCGACTGATGGAACTGTTCTTCACCACGGTCCGCAGTAACCAAGATATAGCACGTAAGGAAGTTTGGGTCAATAGCTCCGAAGCAGAAGTTGGTCCCGCTTTCAGTCCCCTCTACGAACTCTCTAAACGGGCGATCGGGGACTTAGTCACATTGCGGCGTTTAGATGCACCCTGTGTAGTGCGGAAACTAATTTTAGGACCATTTAAGAGTAACCTGAATCCTATTGGGGTAATGTCACCTGACTGGGTAGCCAAACAAATTGTCAAATCTGCTAAAGCAGATATGCGCAATATCATTGTCACCATCAATCCTTTGACCTTGGTAGCATTTCCGCTCAAAGAATTCTGGGTTGCTCTCTACTTTAAGTTGTTTAGTCGTCAGGCGGCTGATTTGAATGTAGTTACCACTACCATGCCCTCATCGGAACCTAAAGGGTGGGGCTAAACGAATAAAGCCCCAGCTCCCCGGGTAACGCCCCCTCCGCTGCGCAGGGGCTTTATTACTTGCATCATCAATGCACTCTCTCGCCATCATAATCTAGTGCAGCATGACAGAAATAAATATTATGCCAACTCGATCTAGGTTGTACATCCGACTCTTTGACTGCTATCAAGGCAAAGAGCTTCAACCCGATCGAGAATAGCAGCATAATCCAAAGGGTCGAAATTAGTTAGTCTCTGGGTCCACTCGCGACCGGGATGCAGTAAATCCCAAACTGAACGTTTCTGCTGGTATCTTCCCCGACCCGGGTCGTGATTACCAAACCCGTCTACGATCTGATTCCACACAGGTTGGAAATGCCGAATCATCACCCCCTCTACCCAAGATACTAAATCAACTTCCATCGCTACTACCTTAAACTCAAACTCACTGACTGAAAGACCATCGCCTTTTTCAATCGATATTTGGTGTTCTCTCAATCTATTATAGAGATTTGATGTTCTTCCTTCAGTATGCCCTGTTCGGCGACCACCTGCTATTGCCTTACCCACATAGATGGGCAAGCAGCAGCGATCGGAGTTCGCTCTGCTGATACAAGCGTAAAGTGGATTAGCACCGCGATAGTAAAGAGCATAAACTCCCACATATTGACTGAGTTCTGTCTTTAAATCCTCCATTTCCGTTAGAGAGTAGCAATCTTGTCGATCGGAAAATTCCAGTAGATCGTCAGCGAGGGTCTTCGGGACTTGAAATATTTCTAGCATAGCTTAAAGTTATTTTAATGCGTTTAGCCAGTATCTCAGATAAGGTAACTGGAACGGCATTTCCTAGCTGACGCATTGCCTCGGTCCAAGCAACTGGAAACCGATAGGAGTCGGGAAATGTTTGCAGTCTCGCTGCCTCCCGCACTGTAAAATACCGGACAGTGCTATCAGTTAATCGCATCATGTTTTCTCCCCCTGGTACTCCGTGAACCCCTGCTTTCAAGGTTTTAGCTGGTTCGTCCAGGGGACTGCCTGTATGACCGGGATACTGTCTCGCACCGGGAACGAAATTATGATTTCCGATATCTTTAGCTTCCTCTTGCCTGGGGTCTGGTAAGTTGTCAATAGCGTCGCGGACTGTCAACCATCGCTGGCGATGCTGCTGCGCAGCCGCTACGCGATCGGGCGGGAATAATCTAGACTGTAATTTTCGCTGCTGGGAGACTAGCTGAGGCGGTATTTCGGGAGGCGAGAGCGAGAACTGTTTCCAGTATTCTCTCGTTACCCACTGTGAATACAATAGCGCTTCTTGGGAATGGGTTTGCTGAGGAAATGACCATTCTTGCTTCAGATCGGAACGGATCCCAATAATAAAAACCCGATCGCGCCTCTGGGGTACTCCGTAGTCAGCAGCGTTTAGCAGGCGGAAGGTGACATTATAGAAAAGACCGTCTTGCAAACCTTTTCTGTCATACTGCTTCAGGCGTAAGGCATGTTCGTTCCAGTGTTCTGAAGGGCGAATATGGATTTCTGGATAAGTCAGTTGCCAGATGAGGTACTGAAAATATTCAGCAAAGGATTTGCGTAGCAAACCTTTAACATTTTCTACTAAGAAAGCTTGCGGTTTTAATGAACGCACGGCGCGGATAAATTGGGGAAACATATCTCTTTTATCCTGGAAACTGCGATGAAGACCGCCATTAGAAAATGGCTGACAGGGTGGTCCTCCAGCTAACAGAGCAATGTCATCAGTTATTGATGAAAAGTCAAACTGCGCGACATCGCACCTGGCGACTGCCATCTGCTCTCCAAACAGATCGTGCTTATTTTGAAGTAAGGTTTGGCAAGCTCTATTGTTCCATTCAACTGCAAGTTGATGCTGAAAACCAGCTCTATAAATTCCTAATGTTAAGCCTCCTGCACCTGCAAAAATATCAATTGATTTCATTGTTATTTTTTCCATTCATTAGATAGAGGAATGATATGATCGATGACCAAGGGTATGCCTGTTACTCTACTGACATTTTTCCCTAGCTTCCGATCGCACTTGTTCCCGGATTTTTTCAGATATTGAAGCCACAGTTATACCTTTGGTAACTCCATAGATGATGGTATCCGATGGCCGCGCCAACTGCCCAAGCATAAGTTTTGCTCAGCATTAGCCGATCGGCTGCTAATCCCAACTCTCTCAGTTCCAGGCGTTCTTCTGCTGTAATTGAACCTGCTTGGTTCTTTTCTAGCAATTCTACATGGCGTTGGTATTTGAGTTCTGAGACTTTGCTGTTAGCTATACGCAGCAGTTCTTCAATTGATTGCCTCTGCATCTGAAGTAATTCTTTTTGGATTTCCAGGGGCGCGTTGTCTACAGAAGGGGGCAAATTGCTACTGATGCTTTGTGCTGCCAGTGCTTCGGGTCGTTGCTGCGTCAATTGGGCTATTCTCGCCAGTTCTTGATATACTGGATCCGGCAGTTCTACTGTTAGTTTGTGCATATACCTATAATAAGCTCCCAGGGATACTTGCAGACATTATAACAATTATTATACTAACAAAGAACTGCAAATGTTGCTCCTGATCGGGGCTTGTAACAATTAGCCTCGCCCTCCCCGATCGCCCTTTTCCACGTTAATCACCCTGTAGGACACCGGTAGGGGTACGGCATCAGAAAATTGTCGGTTTATTGCAAATGTTACTGTCGCCGTGCCCCGGCTGTTTATTCCCGATCGCCCGCCTCCGATCGCCTCCCCGATCGCCTCCCCGATCGCATTTTCCCGGTGTACGGCCTATTTGACATTTTCATCTCCACCGAAACCTCTGGTATACCGTACACATACAACCTGTATTCTATTCTATTTTATTTTTTGCCACCCTCATGCCCGATCGCACCCCAACTTTATTCTCCATAATGGCTTCTAGCTCTGATGACAAAAACTACTTTATCATCTTCAATGATTTCATAGACTATCCGGTCTTTACGGGTTAGTCTATAGGAATAAAACCCAGTCAATTGTCCTTTCAATTGCTTCCCAGTGTAAGGGTTAGTCGCGATAAATTGTAGCAAAATTTCCTGTAATTTTGCTTTTTGTTGCGCTGTCAGTTGCTCTATATCTTTCTTAGCTTTCTTGGAAAACAAAATTTGATAATCTGTCATGATAATTCAAAATTCAAGATTCAAACACTTGCTCCATCGTTAACGCTTCTCCCTTTTTATACTCGGCGCGAGCTGAAGATATGTCCGATAATAAATTAGGATCTTCGAGTAACTCAGATGTTTCCATCCAAGCATCTAACTCCTCTTGGCTAATCAAGATGAAACTTTGATTTTCCCGAACGATGACAATACCACTTGCTTCGGTACTGGCACGGTTAATTACTTCATCGAAGTTGTTTTTGGCGTATTCTGCTGTGACCCGATACATTTTTTTCCCTCTAGCTACTCCTGAATGTTTATTATAGCTGATGATTGGAACTTGCAACAATATGCGATCGCCCCCTCCCCTCGCGCCCCTCGCACCGGAACAGAGATCGCGCCTCCGGACACCGGTAGCGGTACGGCAGAGCGAAAATTGTCGGTTGATTGCAAATTTTCCTGTCGCCGTGCCCCGACTGTTTATTCCCGATCGCGTAGGACCAGTAGCACGGTGCGCGCAGCGCAATCGCGTCCGGATGAAAGCCCGATCGCATTTTCCGTACGGCCTATTTGACATTTTCATCGTCACCGAAACTTCGAGGGGTGCCGTACCGCTACAATCGGTATTCTATCTGTTGCCGATCGCAACTGGGTATGGAGATATGATATTACGTGCGTTGTAAGCTGATGCTGTAATCCCCAGCTTCGTTAACACCATTGTCGTTAATTAAGACCGTATAGGTGCCATCTTGCTCTAACACTATATTCCGTTGAGCAAAGTTATCGCTGGCGACGGAATCTAACAGAGTCCCGTCAGGACGGTATATTTGAATGCGAGGATCTACTCCTCCACTGGTCCCCCTCATCTGGAATACTATGCTGTCCCCTGCTGTCCCGTTAAAGGTGTAGGTATCTAATTCTGCTATGGAATCTATCGTCCCTGATGCCATCTCTCTAAATCCTAGTGCTATAGCATTTACCGGATTATTCGTGCGTTGTAAGAGTCGGTGAGATGCTTCGGGGGGGATCTCTGCGGCGAGCCTTAAATTATCGGTTTGGGTTTCCCCCCTCGCAATGACAAGTTATTAACCCTTGGGGTAACTCATATCTTGCACCATTCTCAACTAGAGGCTCCCCTCTCCCTGCTCCCTGTTACCTGGCTCCCGCCTGGTAACGCGCGTGGGTTAAAACCCATGGCGGGCCATGAGGCTAATCGAGAATGGTCCAATATCTCAGTTAAAACAGACTCTTGATATCGTTTGAAATTAACTGTAGCATTGTTTTTCCAAAATGGTATTATAGCGTTTCTCAAATTGATGTGATACAGCCGCCCGGGGCGCACAGAAGGCGAGGCCGAGTACTTGACCGGTGTTCTAGCCACTCATGGGGTTCTCATGTCGGTCAAATACTTTTGTTCCAATATTCTAACCCAGTCAAAATTACATCTTCTAACCACTGCTGGAAACGCGCTCTTAAATTCCCTTCTGCATCTGCATAAGAAAACTGGAACGGAGAGTCCGTTAGAGATTGGATATCACTAATATTGCTTTCTCCCTCCTCAGAGTCATCCCGATGATAAGCACATGCAGTACATGCAAGTATATCTCGGTATTCACGTCCGAGAACGTGGAAAGACAGCAAAAGCGTTATAGAAGTTTCTACATTAATAACTAACTGTATCCAAGAGTGGTAGTTCCGAAGATTAGCAAAGTAACTCAACTGTTTGGCAGTCTCTACAACTTGGTAGCGATGGTAAGACGATCGCGGATCGCCCCTCTGAGCAGAAATCGTCAAAACCTCTGCTGCAATGACAAAATTTCGGACAGATAGCTCGATCTCATCAGCAACCTCTTGTAAACGCATGGAAGCCATATCGAATAAAATTGAGGCGAAACTTTCAGCCTGGTGGCATCGCTCTTGAATAGATGCTGACTGATTCCGTTTCAATTTCTCAGCAATAGAGGAAATAATCACTTGAGTGCGTCGGGCCTCCGAGAGAACCTGCTCTGACAAACCGATACTTTTCAGAAAAACTTGCTTTTGGCTCTTGGCAAAAAACTTAATTAAGTCCGACAAATTCCCCCGATCCGCCTCTTCTAAAGCTGCTATATAGACCGCCCGATCGTCCCGGGTGAGGACCAAGCATCGCCATCGCATTGTCAACTATTGCTATTATCAAGCCGAGGGGATTTCCATTGGCTCCGGAGAGGTGGAATCAACTATTAAGCAGA
>JACOMV010000156.1:9721-10856 GCA_014324065.1 Hormoscilla sp. SP12CHS1
CCGAGCGAAAAGGCTGAAACCCTTGAGTTTGTGTGATTATAAGATTGATTTCTCACTCCCAACCCAGGAGACTCGGAATCGTCTGAGCATTTTTGCTCATTACCAAACTGGGATGCACCCATGGAAAATAGCTCAAGGGACTTGCGGGAAAATAAGATCCCAGTCAAGAAGGGACAATGGTGGAGGTAACTGCGACCATTCCGGCCCAGGATATCTGTCAGTTGGGAGTCCGAAGCCAAGCGTCGAATAAAATCAGCCAAACCCGACCCATCCCCATTATCGAAAGCCTCACCGCAGTTAGCATCAGCGATCAGATCGCGTAAATAAGAATGGGGTTCGCAGATCGCCGCAACAGGACGGCCAGCAGCTAAAATACCATAAAGCTTGCTCGGAGCCACCAGACCTTCCATCCCAGGAATAATGCTCACTAAAGAAAGGTCACAGGACATTAGCGAGTAAGGAAGGCACTGCTTATCCTGGTAATCTAAGAAGAGGCAATTATGCAACCCTAACTGCCTTATCTGTTCCTTGACAGTCGCTCGTTTAGCTCCATCGCCGATAAAAACAAACCGAATAGGTTCATCTTTTAGTTGCCATGCTGCCTCTAATATGGTATCGATATCGTGACAGCGACCCATGTTACCAGAATAGAGTACGGTAAATTTATCAACCAAATTGTATCGATGGGCAAACCAGTTGTGTTGCTTGGGAATGGGGACGATCTCCTTATGATTAGCCCAGCTATGAATCACATAAATTTTGTTAGCAATATCTGGGCATTTTGTCACTCCCCGCTCCTTCATGGTAGAGCTGAGAACAATAATCGCCTGAGCCCTTTTCCATATCTGAGAGTTAATAAAATTCCACAGCCGAACTAGAAAATTATTAGGGGGTACTACTTTGAGCTGTACGGCAACATCAGGATATAGATCGTAGAGTAAACAAACGTAAGGCAGACCAAAACATAAATTAGCCAAATATCCCAGTATTGGTAAGAAAGGGGGCGCAGTTGTTAATAGTAAAATATCACCACGACTAGCAGTTTTCAGCAGATGTAAGCCGCTGATGCCGTGCGTTCCCGTATTGATTGGAAGTATGCTTTAGGCCTAGAATTAACTGACTCGGGTTTTGACTA
>JACOMV010000157.1:0-9495 GCA_014324065.1 Hormoscilla sp. SP12CHS1
AGCTGAATTGGGTCTGCATTGAGTATAGCTCTAGTTTAGCACAAAAATGTTCTACTTGTTTCCTGAACAATCTGTAAATGTTCTTCCTACCTGGCGATCGAATCCCTTATCAGCATCTTCTGCCAAACCCACTATCATATTCGGAACTGATGAGAACAGCGGATTTTCGGGATAATCTTTCTCAGGGAATGGGACGATATTAGCACGATTTTGCCTCACTGTCAACATCATTTTTTCTCCCGCAAATTCCGAGTCTCCTGCATACCCCCCACTATAGATAATTCCGTCAGCTTTTACCGGAAATGCTAACTGCTGAGAACGCACACTGAAAAACTGACCGTTCGTTACTGAAAATGCTCTCTTTCCATGCGATCGCACGAAATCATCCCAGTGAGTTTGAATGGTTTGAAACTCAATTATAGCACTAATATTGGTGCCGTAAGCCCCTTGAGGATCGAAACCAGTGACATGGCGATCGTCAAATAAATCTATACAAGCACCGGCATCTAGATCGACAACTTGAATATAATCAATTCCATGGGTATGCTGATATAAATTCACCCCTGCCCTGGTGCGGTTTTAATAGCAGTAAAACCGCACCAGGGGGGATGTCATTTGTGACAGATATATCCAATGCCTTGAATTGGGAGGCCGTTCCTGGGAAGGATAAATGATATGTTAAAGTGAATAGGGTGATTAGATATTGAAACATCTGACTATGGTTTGTAGGGTGGGCACCGCCCACCATTCGCGGGCCAAGTAGCTGCCAACAGGTTTTGACCACACCCTACAATATAGCATAGAGATTCCGAACGATGCAGGCGATCGCACTTATTTGGGGGCGATCGCGAACAAAAACTCCAGGGCCCTAGGGCTGATTTTCCATGGTGCAAGATGTCAGGTTCACCCAACTTTTACAACTTCAGCAGATAGGATTTCATCTACAGGTTTGCCCCGCTGCAACTGTTCCCATTGGCGGTCGATCGCTTGGAACTGGCAATAACAAAGGAAGATGCGCATCTCGGTATTAATGGAGTTGAACTGAGCAGGCGGGCTTTGTAACTGTAGCCCCACCCTAAAGGGTGAGGGTGTCGTACAATAGTATAAGTTTACCATTGATCGCCATGGAATTCAGCAGCAATCCTACTTCTCTGGCCACTACCGTCAAACAGCGGCGGCAACGACTTGCCCAACAGATTGATTTCCCCATTATCCTCTGGTCAGGGAGTCCGAGTCCCCGCAATTTTCCCGCCAATACTTTTCCCTTCCGCGCTAGCAGTCATTTTCTCTATTTTGCTGGGTTGCAACTGTCCGATGCGGCCATTCGCCTAGAAAATGGCCAGTTAGAACTGTTTATGGATGACGTGCCCCCTGCTAGCACCCTTTGGCATGGGGAAATGCCAACCAGGTCAGACATTGCCCAAAAAATCGGGGCCGATGCTGCCTATCCGATGACAGAATTAGCATCCCATGGCTCGGGTGCCGCAACTATTGCCGTACAGGATGCTACCACTTGTCAGTCCCAAGCCCAGATTTTAAGCCGTCCGGTAACCGCTGTCCCCGAAGGAATTGACCTGTCCCTAGCTAAGGCAATTGTCTCTCTCCGATTGTATCACGATGGGGCGGCTTTGTCCGAGTTGCGGCAAGCGGTTCCCGTGACTGTCAAAGCCCATCAGGCGGGGATGGCCGCCACGATGCATGCTGAGTCGGAAGCCCAAGTCCGGGGGGCGATCGAGGCTGTTTTTCTTGCGCACAATATGAGTCCTGCTTATGGCAGTATCGTCACGGTGCATGGGGAAGTTTTGCACAACTTCAAGTATCACCATGCCCTACAGCCGCAAGATTTACTATTAGTAGATGCGGGTGCGGAAACAGCTAATGGTTGGGCCTCGGACGTAACCCGCACCTGGCCCGTGAAGGGCAAGTTTTCCCCCACCCAGCGGGACATATACGATCTGGTTTTGACAGCCCATGATGCTTGTATTGCCGAGGTCCGCCCTGATGTCGAGTATCGGGATATTCATTTACTAGCAGCCTCAGTAATTGCCTCCGGTTTAGTAGATTTAGGCATCTTAAAAGGTCAGCCGGAATACTTGGTAGAAATAGATGCCCACGCCCTGTTCTTCCCCCACGGAGTCGGTCATATTCTGGGGCTGGATGTCCACGATATGGAAGATTTGGGAGATTTGGCAGGCTATGCTGAAGGTTGCCAAAGAAGCGATCGCTTTGGTTTGGGCTTCCTGCGCCTCGATCGCCCGTTAAAACCAGGTATGCTAGTGACAATAGAGCCAGGATTTTATCAAGTTCCCGCTATTTTGCAGGATGCAGATAACAGGGAAAAATATCAGGATGTGGTAAATTGGGATCGGCTAGCAAAGTTTGCTGATGTCCGGGGAATTAGAATTGAAGATGATGTCTTGGTCACGGAATCTGGCAATGAAGTGTTAACATCTGCTTTGCCCACATCTGCAGAACGGATAGAAGAATTGGTCGCGTAGGACTTGTCTCGCCTGTCAGCGTGGGGTGTGGTCAAAACCCCTTGGTACTCGCCCGAACCCGTTATTCCCAGGCTTCGCCGTAGGAACGAGGGGTCCGGCTACATGAACAAAGCAATGTCATTGCGATTTTTCGCGACACGTAGCCCGGTGCCAGCTCCCCGGGTAACGCCCCCTCCGCTGCGAGTGGTAACCAACAGCCGCGAGCTATATACATGTATCACCAGATGCACCCGCTATCAACTGCTTATGACCACACCCGTCTCGCCTGTCAGCGTGGGCGTCTCCGGGGTTTGGGGGGATCGGAGTGCAACAACTGCCCCTACACCTTATTGTAAGCCTACAATAGCTTATTGTAAGCCTACAATAACTTATTGTAAGCCTGTAATAGTTTTTTGTAGGCTTACAATAGCTTATTGTAAGCCTGTAATAGTCTTTTGTAAGCCAGCAATAGTTGATTGTAAGCCAGCAATAGTTGATTGTAAGCCAATAATGGCTTATGGTTTTGCGGCTTCGTGCTGTTGAAATAGCTAATGACCCAATATTTCATCAACAGCAAACACCACATCCGGAAAAGCTTGAATAGTCACGCTGTCCCCAGACTCTAGCAATGCCACATTCTGATAGCCATTAACAGAAGGTTCGCGATAAACTTCCAGACATTGTTCGTTGACATTCACCAGCCAGACTTCCGGAATGTTATCTTCAGCATAGAGTGGTATTTTCACCTCCCGGTCTTTTCTAACAGTCGTGTCTGCTACTTCTACTAACAAAAATACATCCTCGGGCCGAGGATGTCCTGCTTTGTAAAAATCTGTTCGTCGTCGCAGCAATGCTAGATCTGGTTGCAGTTCGGATGTCTCGTCTAATTCTACAGGATTTTGGACTCTAACCGTTACCCTTGGAACTAAATGCAGAATAAATAATTCACTAAGACGGTTTATATAACCAGCATGTAATGGACTAATAGGCGACATTTGGACAATTTCGCCTCGGATAAGTTATACCTGATCGCACTCTTTCAAGATCCCCGCTGCCATCATTTTGTAGTATTCTTCTACCGTAAACAACCGCTTGACTAATGCTACAGACATCATCACCTCCCGAATAGCATTTTCATTTAACATACCAACTTAACAGACCAACCTACAGTTGCTTTTATTTATCGCAACTTTTTCTAAAATGCTATTAGTCGGTTTTAACCGACTTTAGCTATTAGCCGGGGGTTTGAACCCCCGGCGGGCTAACTAACCCAAGATTTCATCGACAGCAAACACCACATCCGGAAAAGCTTGAATAGTCACAGCTTCCCCCGACTCTAGCAATGCCACACTTTGATAGCCGTTAACAGAAGGTTCCCGATAAACTTCCAGACATTGTTCGTTGATATCCACCAGCCAGACTTCAGAAATGTTATCTTCAGCATAGAGTGGAACTTTCACCTCCCGGTCTTTTCTAACAGTCGAGTCTGCTACTTCTACTAACAAAAAGACATCCTCTGGCCGAGGATGTCCTGCTATGTAAAAATTTGGGCGTCGTCGCAGCAATGCTATATCTGGTTGTGGTTCGGATGTGTCGTCTAATTCTACAGGATTTTGGACTCTAACCCTTACTCTTCATGTTAGACGCAATATAAACAATTCAGTAAGACGATCGACATACTCAGCATGGACTGGACCAATAGGTGACATTTCGACAATTTCTCCTCGGATAAGTTCTACTTGATCGTACTTTTTCAAGACTCCACTGGTAATCATTTTGTGGTAATCTTCTACCGTAAACAACAACCGCTTGAGTAATGCTACTGACATCATAACCTCCCGAATCTTTACCTTGACGACTTCATTTCATTATAGGCTGCATAGACTGCCTTGACATTATACCAATTCAGAAATATTCTCGCCACTTCCAAGGCTAACTGCGATTTTCCCCGATCGATCGCCCATTGCAACCCGGGGGCGATCGTCCGTTCGTTCAGCCTCCCACCCAAGGATAGCATCCCCCAGAGGAACAAATGCAACCAGGTCATTTGAATCATCATTCTGACTTCCCAGGTAGGATGTTTTTGATAGAACAAAACCCCCATCCGTCCCCGTTGGATTTCCCGATCGATCATCCCCGGAATTTGGTCGAGGGCGAAGGGAGGATGCCAGTGATAGCCTACCGCAGCGGGACATTTGATCAGTTTTAATCCCATTTGCTTCAGTCTCACCCCCAGTTCTAAGTCTTCCCAGCCATAAAGTTGAAACCTGGGGTCGAATAACCCTGCTTCTAATAACCATTTGCGTGCAATAGCTACATTTCCCGTAGCAAAATAGGCAGCAGAAAAATCAGTGATCTTGTAGGGTTCCGATGTGGGATCCTCGAAGTTGCAGGTGTTCACCACCCGACCGTAGGTAAACAGGCGATCGCTTCCTAATTTCTCTCGTCCCCGCAGCAGTGCATCAGCATGGGATTGCAGGAAAGTTTCCGTAACCACTAGATCGCTATCAATAAAGACGATCGTATCCCCTTTGGCCGATTCTACACCCAGATTGCGGGCCGCTGCTGGTCCTTGGTGCCCCTGACAGAGCGATCGCGCGTGGGGGAAGTCAGTTGCACGGGACTCTAACCAGGCCAAGGTTTCATCTGTCGAACCATCATCGACCACCACAACTTCATAACCAGTAACAGCAGCATGAGTAAATTGCTGCCGTTCTAAGGCTTTCAGGCCCTTAGACAGAATCGGCAAGCGATTATACGTAGGAATGACAACGCTAAAAAACACAACAATCAAACAATTGGCAAAATTACCAATATTTTAGACCGCCCAGGGGCGATCGCCCCCAAAGAAATCCTGTAAGCCTTTCCCCGTAAGCATTTCGGGTCTAACCCGGAAAAAATGTTCCCAGGGATATAGTTATTTGCTCACGACCAGATACAATAGCGGATTAGTCGGGGTGCATCTCACTTTTGTAATCTAGCCCCTGCGCAGCGGAGGGGGCCCGGAGCGTGGGCTTTGTTCGTGTAGCCGGGCCCTTTAGGGTTCGGGCGGCTCAGCAAATATGAGATGCACCCGATTAGTCGTTTTTGAGAATGATCGTCTATGGGTCGCGCTACTAAGGTGGTACTCGCCTATTCTGGCGGAGTCGATACCTCCGTCTGCATCCCCTATCTCAAGCAGGAGTGGGGCGTCAAAGAAGTAATTACCCTGGCAGCAGATTTGGGACAGGGTGATGAATTAGGACCAATTCAAGAAAAAGCCCTCAAAGCAGGTGCTAGCGAATCTCTCGTTGTTGATGCCAAAGAGGAGTTGATCACGGATTACGCCTTTCCCGCAATTCAGGCCAATGCCCTCTATGAAAATCGCTATCCCCTCTCCACCTCCCTCGCCCGTCCCCTGATTGCTAAGCTGTTGGTAGAAGCAGCGGCAAAATATGGCGCAGATGCGATCGCCCACGGTTGTACGGGGAAAGGTAACGATCAGGTGCGCTTCGATGTCTCCACTACCGCCCTCAACCCCCAGTTGAAAATCCTGGCCCCCGCCCGAGAATGGGGATTTTCCCGCGAACAAACCATCGAATATGGCGAACGCTTCGGCATTCCCGCACCTGTCACCAAGAAATCTCCCTACAGTATCGATCGCAACTTGTTAGGGCGGAGTATTGAAGCAGGTCCATTGGAAGATCCCATGACGGAACCGCCAGAGGAAATTTATCTCATGACAAAGGCGATCGCCGACCGCCCCGACAGTCCAGAATACGTAGAAATTGGCTTCGAGAAGGGCATTCCCACCACAATTAACAGCGAAACCCTGGCCCCCGTGGCCTTAGTGACCAAACTGAACGAAATCGTCGGGAATCACGGTTTCGGGCGCATCGACATGATCGAGAACCGGTTAGTCGGGATCAAATCGCGGGAAATTTACGAAGTCCCCGGGTTATTAGTATTAATCCAAGCCCACCGGGACTTAGAAAGTTTAACCTTAACCGCAGACGTGACGCAATACAAGCGGGGCATCGAAGAAACCTACAGCAAACTGGTGTATAACGGACTTTGGTACAGTCCCCTGAAAGCAGCAATAGATGCCTTTATTCAACAAACCCAGGAACGAGTCACGGGGACCGTGCGGGTGAAATTGTTTAAGGGAACAGCAACCATTGTGGGACGCAAGTCAGAGAATTCCCTTTACAGTTCCGATCTGGCGACCTATGGAGAAGAAGATCAGTTCGATCACAAAGCAGCGGAAGGATTTATCTACGTTTGGGGATTGCCAACTCGGGTGTGGTCCGAGAAAATGAAGGGATAGAATTATGAGGACACCCAGCCCCGTGGCTGGGTAAAATCGTTCGTAGTAAAGACTAAAATCTTTCCCCGTTCGTAGTAAAGACTTTAGTCTTTCTCCGTTCGTAAGTTAAGACAAAGGCATAAGTTCCCGCCAGATATTTTCATCGATGTGAGTCATATGCTTGAGCAGTTTTGTACGCATAGGATCTGCCACAGCTTGCAAGACTGCCCCTAGGGAGTTAAGCTCTGGCTTCAGAGTTAAACTCAGATCGGGTAAATTGCCCCCCTCCGGTTCCGTAACAAAACAATCAGCAGAAAGCAGTACCAACAGAGACTTTTTCACCGATTGTTGGCTGACTGACGGTGCCATCAGGCTAGTTAATTTAGCAATTCCTTCTCCTAGTTTTTCTCCAGTTAAAGGATTTTGCACGAGACATGCCAATACTTTACTTAAATCCGATGGTGGTGGCAGTCGGAAAATGGGATAGCCCGATGAGATAATTTTGCGGTACTTGCTCACAGAATGAATATTGCCCGATACTGAAGTTGGCTTCTTATTTGCCTCGACTTCCACTGCGACTATGGCTGAGGACACCGTCTCGCGATCGGGGACTTCGGAGACCGCCACATCTTGCACATCTTGCACATCTTGCACAACCAGTCTGGGCTCAGTAGGAGTTTTGTCAATAACGCTAAATTTCGTGCCCGCACAAATAAAATTCAAACAATGTTTCAATTTCTCAAAGCCAAACATTTGGTAGTTAAAGTTGGGTATTCTTTGAGTAAAAACCTTCCAGACTTCGCTGAGATACATGCCTTCAGTTAACAACTGGCGTCCGTACTCTTGATGCTGATTGAGCCACTGCAAAACGGCTCTAGCCTCAACTATAATTTCATCTTCATTCTGGGGCTGTATAACTTTAACTACTATAGTTTCTGGATCGGGAATAGGCACAAAAGCATCACAAACCGCTTCTAAGAAAGAATTAGTAGATTTCTCATAGGCGCAGCCAATTACTGTTTTGCCATATTCATGGAGTTTATTAGCAACCGAGGCAAAAGCCCCATCCCCAGAGACAATAATAAATAATTGAATCGAGGGTTTGTTATGGATGAACTCTATAGCATCAATCGTCAGTTGAATATCAGCAGCATTTTTTTGGGAATTTAACCCAAAACCGAATACTTGAATCGGTTCTATTCCCAGAGAGAGGATTTCATTCTTAATCTGCTTCAACTGGGGCACACTCCAATTAGCATAGGCCCGTTGGATCGCGAGTTTTCCGAATTGATGTTGGGAGCGAATTTGTTCGACGATCCTTTGCAGAGACAATTTGGAGATGAAAGTTTGGGTAAAATTGTACCCCTTGGTAATGTTTTCAATATCGTATAAGATGGCTGTATTAAATTCTTCCTCTGGGAGGATAATCCCAGAATGGGTCACATTTTCTCGGGGCTGAATCTCCCGAATAGTTTCGATCAGAGGGGTTAGATCCCACTGGTGGTTGGCTACCTTTGATGCTGTCACCTCCTCTGCCATCCTTTTGAGAGTCACCTCAGTTGCTGCAAGCTGTTGTCTCAGTTGCACAACTGCTGTCGATATTGCGTCAAATTCCAGAATTTGTTGGCGTTCATCTTTGGCTGCTATTAAAGCTGCCTCAGCATAGGCAAACTCTTGGGGATCGAGATCCTTGGTAAAAACCCGTAAAGCAGCTTGATAGCCAGCGATCGCAATAGACAGATTACGTTCCTTGCTGCCTTGGGGGAAATGCGCCATCAGTTCGCTAAAATTAAGAACTGTTGCTGCCAGGGTTTTCGCGGTAGCAGGTTTAGCTGTCGTCAACTTTTCGCTCGCCCAAAGAAGTAATAGTGAGGCCAAACCCTCGTCGAGATGTACCAGTTGCTTTTGCAGCAGGGGGTAGACGACCTGTCGATCGCCCTTGCTGATGTAGGTGGTTTTCAATACTTCCAATAGGAAGGTGAACTGCTCTGTTGCTTTCATCATCATCAAATCATACCATTTTTCGGAGCCGTAAATCACAACCAAATGCCCCGACTCTCTGGGATGTCTAACATTTCTGGCGCAATCCCATGCCAGTAGCGCAGCCCTACAGGGGCGGGAGCCTGTCGGGAGTTAGCCGCCCGAACCCTAAAGGGTCCGGCTACAGATACAAAGCCCACGCTCCGGGCCCCCTCCGCTGCGCAGGGGCTAGATTGCCAAACTGGGATGCACCCGGTGATTCTGCCTGAGAACAAAAATCCTTGCTTACTTATCTGGACATGCTCCCAACTACAAAATGTTAGTTTGGTCACTAAATTATTTAAATTTTCGCAGCGAGTCAGACGCTAAATTACTATAAACATACATAATAGACGCTAGCATTGCCTCTAGATTCAATTTTTCTGAGAGATACACTGCTCTATTCTGCCGCTTTGGGGGGGTAAAGTGCCAGATGTCTGGAGTTGATAGCGACTTTTTATTGTCGAGAGCAAAAATTTGTTAGCGAAGCGTGTCGCTGTTTAGCCGTTGCCAAGGCTGCCTGAGTTTTGGTAAACTCCTTCAGACAGATCCCAAGCATGTCCGGAGCAGTTTTTAAATATTTTGGCTCTCTGACATAATCACCTACTATAAGGGATGGTGCCGATAACTGACAACAGAAAACTGACAAAGGCTTGACTCCATGACTAAAAATCAAAAAACGCCTCTGCTACTGGCGGCGGGAGCCGCCGCCTT
>JACOMV010000157.1:9607-19392 GCA_014324065.1 Hormoscilla sp. SP12CHS1
ACTGGTTCCTGGCTCAAAAGCAAGAAGAAGTGCCAGATACTATGCCGGTGGGGGTGGATGTGGTCCCCCAAGATGCCCTGATGAGTATCTCTATGACCACAAATCAGGAGCAGTGGCAGAAACTACGCCAGTTTGGCACCCCCGAAACCCAAGCAGCCTTCGATGCACGATTGGTGGAACTGCGCGATCGCTTGCTGACAGCCAATGGCTACGACTTCTTTAGGCAAACCGTTCCCTTAGCACTGGAACCTAACAACGGACATTTTTTTATCGATGTCGATCGGGTCTTTGCTCTTAACATTTTAACTTTTCCGATCGTCCCCTATGCTCAAAAAACCGTGTTAAATGCTATTCGTTCCATTGGCGTCACAACTGCGGTAAAGAGCGATCGCACAACCCGTTACGATATCTTTGTCGGTCTCAAACAGGGGGACGAACCAGGAGTCTTACCCAGTCAGACCGAACCCGTTCCCAGGCGGAGCCGTGGGAACGAGGGGCCCGGCTACACGAACAGGGGCCGCCTGCGCGGGCTAGATTACATGCATTGAGATGCACCCTGTCAGAATTGACAAAACCCAGGGAATCAGTTAAAATCTAAGCAAGTGAAAACACTAAGAGGAGAACAATCTATGGATCTGGTAACACTCCAGAATTGGCTAGACAATATTGCCTTCGCTGTCCTGTTCGCAACCATGCTGATTTATTGGGCCGGGACGGCATTTCGGGAAGTTCCCTTCCTCGGCTCTTTGGGGACGGCGGGAATGGCGATCGCCAATCTCTGCATGGCCGCCTTACTTGCTTCCCGCTGGATCGAAGCGGGATACTTCCCTTTGAGCAATCTTTATGAATCATTATTCTTCATCGCCTGGGGAGTAACGGCGGTTCATTTAATAGCAGAAAATATGAGTGGCAGTCGCCTAGTAGGGGTGGCAACAGCACCAGTCGCCATGGGAATTACGGCTTTTGCCGCCCTATCTTTACCCTCAGAAATGCAGTCCTCTGCACCTTTAGTTCCCGCCCTCAAATCTAATTGGTTGATGATGCATGTCAGCGTCATGCTACTCAGCTACGCCTGCTTGATGGTCGGTGCCACGATCGCGATCGCCTTTTTAATCGTGACGCGGGGCCAGAAAGTCGAACTCCGGGGCAGTTCTTTTGGGAATGGGGGCTTCCGCAGTTCCAACCACCGCTGGCGCCAAGGGGAAGAATTAGTAACTCACCCAGAAGTTACGCAAGAACTGCTGCAACCTATGACTCTATCATCTGGAAACAATGGTGGTGGAAATATGGCAGTTCTGGATGTAGTCACGACGAAAACATTACCCAAAACGGAAATAGCGGCACCTCTTTCACCCCAGCGTCTGAGTCTAGCGGAAACCTTAGATAACATCAGCTATCGCATCATTGGTTTGGGCTTTCCCCTGTTAACAATTAGTATCATAGCGGGTGCGGTGTGGGCAAATGAAGCCTGGGGTTCCTATTGGAGTTGGGATCCGAAAGAAACTTGGGCGCTAATCACTTGGTTAGTATTTGCTGCATATCTCCACGCACGCATTACCCGGGGTTGGCAAGGACGGCGTCCGGCAATTTTAGCAGCCACTGGCTTTATTGTCGTCTGGATTTGCTATTTAGGTGTTAACCTTTTAGGTAAGGGTTTACATTCTTACGGTTGGTTCTTCTAGACTGTGGCAAGAAACCGGGTTTCCTTTCGGCGATATCTCAGAGTCTTTATCCAAGGTGAAACAGAGAAACCCGGTTTTCTGGACTAATACTTAGAGGCTTCCGACAACCAATTCCACAAATCTTACCGACTATTAAAATCCCAAATATCCTCCATTTCTCCAAATCGCTTTTTAAGCGCATTACCAAAGTCCCTGCTTCTGTAATGCGCCCTTCTTCATTTGCATACTCGATCTTTCCTATCTCCAGAGTGCCAACGGGTGCATCTCATATTTGCTTAGCCGCCCGGACCCTTTAGGGTTCGGGGGACGACGCAAATATGAGATGCACCCTACGAATAATTCCTCCCTCCAGACGCATACCTCTAACCAGCATTGTTAGTCTTTCTAGAGGTTCAACGCCTTCAAATCCGGCTTCTATAGCAACTCTTGGTGGGCAAATAACATGCACCTGTATCTACGCCTCAGTTGGAACATTTTGTATTTCTACCTGAAGAATGATTCTATTTGAAGTTTCAGTTGCTGGGGCGATAATCATAATTAGTCGCCTCCGTTGCGAAAGGATATCCGTTTGAAAAAAGCAGTGCCATTAATAAATCGCCGTCACAAATATACCTGTTACTTTTATTTTACCTACCTGCTCGACTAATTCATCAATATTTTTCCCATCTGCTAAGAAATGACCGTCTTTAAGTGCTACCCAACGTCCTCGATATTCCATCCGGTTTTGTTTGAGCCAATTTCGATTTTCTCGTACATCTGTCATGGGGGGGTCGCGATCGACTGTTACCACCGATGGTGCCAGTAAGTAAGCTAATTTCTTTACCACCTCATGTTCCGGGTACTGAGCTTGAGCTTCAAAGGAAAGTTTCTGGGCTGCATAAAAATCTCCCTCAAGCAATAAAGAACGTATTGCAGTTACGATCTCTTCTGCGGTGTTGTAGGTTGACATAGTAATTCTCCCACATGTTTATTTACTATCATAACACGGGTTGTTTACTTCCGCAATAGATAACGGGTTTAGGGTATAATCGACGCAACTCTCGACCCATGAGTATTGAGCATAACGGCATTTTTTGACAAGGTAAGCCCATAGGGATGGAGAGCACTCGCGGTTGTCCCGCTTTGTCCCGCTTTATGTTGGTAGCCGCCGTCAGTCTCAACAACCTGGCAAATCTCTACTCCTCTGTAGGGCGATATATGGAAGCCGAACCCCTCTATACCGAAGCTTTGGGGATGGCCAGGGAACTGCTAGGGTCCGCACATCCAGATATTGCCACGTTTGTGCGATATCTCAGAGTCTTTAGCTAAGGTCAAAAGTAGTTGATATCCTTTTCCAAGGATATACTTGGTTAAAATGGAGAAGTTGATGTCATTCCTAGGAGTTGGACAAGATGACTAAAAATAGAATTAGTGCCAGTTTAACGCCTGAAGATAAACAGGCAGTTCTCGCGGCGATCGATGCAATCAAGGAAAAATTGCCATTTTTGCTCGGGTTAAGTCCCGAGGAAAGCAAATCTTTGCTGCGTTTGGGGGATAAAAGTCGGGGGTTTGTGGCAAAGGCCCTGGAGGTGGCGACCCAAAACCCTGATTTTTTGCCTCGGTCTTTTGACATTGAGGAGATGCGCAAAGATGTGGAGTTGTTCGAGGCCCTTTATCCTATTACTTTGGCCTTGAGTCAACTCCAAGAACTTCTGGACGATACAGTGGCCTTGGCAGGAAGCGAGGCTTATATGGCAGCTTTGGCGGTTTATAACTATGCCAAGGCCACCAAGGGAGATGCAGGGTTAGAAGCGGCGGTGGACGATATGGCCCGTAGGTTCGCCCGCAAGTCCAGCAGTTGGGCGTCACAACAGCCTGAGTCTTAGTTCTGGGGAGGGTACTTTGATCTTAACCAGCACCTACTAGCTGCAAACCCGTTTGTTCTGGTTTTGGACCTCTCGGTTGGGGTTGAAAATCTCTCGGTTGAGGTTTTGGACCTCTCAGTTGAGGTTTTGGACCTCTCAGTTGAGGTTTTGGACCTCTCGGTTGAGGTTTTGGACCTCTCGGTTGGGGTTTTGGACCTCTCGGTTGAGGTTTTGGACCTCTCGGTCGAGGTTTTGGACCTCTCAGTTGGGGTTTAAAACCTCTCAAGAGGCCAGCATGTCTGTTTCATTCTCCCCGGCCACCCATGATGAGGGTTCAAGTTAGACCATGAAGACAGACCGGTATTAAGAAAGACCCCGGCCCGTCACCGATCGGACCCCGGAGCATGTCGTCCATGGCTATGTGCATTATACATGGGGTTACGCAACTGGTGCAAGCGTTACAATTCTTAACAAAACTTGACAATTAAGTGTGCAGTGCATGGTATACAGTATCTAAGGGGTGGTATCTTAATTGCTGGCCAAAAGAGCCGGCGAGACCCTGAGCGTTCCCACCCCAGCCTAAAGACTGGGGCTACATAAACAAAGCCCGCCTGCGCGGGCTGAATTTCATTAAAGTTCGATTTTCCTAACAGTGGCGCTTTGGCGGGGAACAGCCAGTCGCAAGAAATCTCCAGAAGGTAGTGGGTCACAAGTAGTAATTTTAGCGCCTACAGAAGCCCTGGACCCCAGTATGATCACGTGCTCTCACCATCCATAAGGAGATACCTAAAATGCCCTTAAAACCAAACACCATAGATGCTAGGGTAGAAAACTGCCAACAACTGATAGATGGCGTTACTTAAGCCCAGTTGACAAAATGAGCAGTAGCTTTCGGAAGGAGAGCTTGAGTTATAAGAGTTTCCATCTCTTTCTTTTATTATCACCCGATCTGGTCTACATTTGTTCTTGACGCATCTGGGCCAGTTTTAGAGCCCTGCTTTTATTTTATTTCCAGTCGGGCGATCGCCGGACGAATGCATCTTCGCACACGCTTCGCTGTTCTCTTCGATCTGTGCTCTATTTACCTATACTTGCTATTCGTCACAATTATGCATTAATCACAGTTTTTTATTAGGGTTGCACAATTACGAGATGATAAGGGCTGCTAATGGCTAATACTCAAAGGTGAATCTCGATAGTCATTTTCTTGTCATGATACAGATGGATTTACTCTTTTCAATTAGCCAAAGTGCCAAAGTGCAATTTGCAACTATTGGCTACTATCATCCCAAAAATGTGCAACGCATTTTATTATTTGTTACCAACCTTTATATAGAGTTATAACGGAGATCGACGTTACTTGCGCTGGCGCCCTTTCTGCCTGCTGGGGGATTGACGCTTTTTTAGTCCCGAAGCATGCAATTGTTTTATCTTCGACTTTGTATACTTTTTATAGGTTGAGACAGTATAATCGCTGATAATATGGCTGAGGGCGCCCAGTTCTAAACCCAGGAGAAAGGCGCTTGCTTGCCACCGGTAGCTCCAGAGCGCACCGTTCCGGAAAAATCGGCCCAGCTGGGACAGGAAGCGGGGTAAACTGGAAAGGCGATCCGTTCCGGAAAAATCGGAGAATAAGCGCACCAGCGCTAAACCGAGAATTACTACCAGAGACAACCAGCAAGCGAGATAAACTACTCTGAGGGTGGTGCCGATAATGGGGCCGTGTGAGAAAATAGACCGGTGCTTTATGGTCTTCTGGTATGGCACCCAGATCCACTTGAACCATCCCCACCGGCTAAAGGGACGCGATCGCAGATCCAAATCAGGACTCAACATCAGGCCACTGAAGAAATATCCCGCCGCTACTAATAAGGCTAACTCGCTATTACCCCCCGTCAGCAGAAAAACTAGACCTGTAACTGCGGGCAATGTCCAAAGGGTAATGCGATCGTGGGTGTGGCCAGCGGGCATCAGAAAAAATTTTTGATCGAACTCTTGACATTCTGGATTTTATCAGGTTATGATAGGTAAAGTTGAGTTGGGCGGTTAGCTCAGCGGTAGAGCGCTTGCCTTACAAGCAAGATGTCACTGGTTCAAATCCAGTACCGCCCATTATTTGGTCACATGTAGGACTTGTCCCGCCTGGGAGCGCTCGCTGACGAACAGGGGTGAAGCGCATGTAGGACTTGTCCCGCCTGGGAGCGCTCGCTGGCGAACAGGGGTCAGAAGCTGAATAAAAATATTTAGGCATATCTTGGCAATTCTCCCGGAATCCCCATATAATTGGATGTATCCTAGATCAGAATCAGAAACAGCGGTATGGAGGACATTCAGTCGGTGACGATCAGCATTGGTGATGCTGCCAAAGAATTAGGAGTCTCGGTAGACACGATTAGGAGGTGGTCAGACCAAGGAAAGATTAGGTGTGAACGCGCTCCAAGTGGACATAGACGCTTCTATCTGGCAGACCTCAAACGGATCCAGCCACGTGACTTAAAGCAGTCAGAAGACCGCGCAACCATTAATTACGCGAGAGTTTCAAGCCATGACCAAAAGAATGATTTGACTAGACAGATTCAAGCCCTAGAGGCTTTTAGCAGTGCTAATGGTTGGCAATTTGAAACCATTCAAGATTTAGGTAGTGGCTTGAACTATAACAAGAAAGGACTCAATCGGCTACTCAACAGAATACTTAAAGGTGATGTCGGCAGGTTAGTGCTAACTCATAAGGATAGGTTACTACGCTTTGGTTCTGAGCTAGTATTTGCTATTTGTGAAGAAATGGAAACTGAAGTTGTAATTATCAATAAATCTCCTGAATAATTAAGCTTTGAGCAAGAATTAGCTCAAGACATGATTGAGCTGGTGACAGTGTTTTCAGTACGCTTGTACGGTGCTAGAAGTCGTAAGAATAAGAAGTTAATTGATGGAATCTCTAGCGTTATCGACGGGGTGAAGTAGATGGCAACTCTCACGTATGTGAAGGGATTACCGACTCCAGCAGAAGAATTGAATAGTTTAGGTCTAACCGAATTTGAGATGTTCCTGACTGCTTACAGCTCGGTATTCCATAAAGCAGCGTGTGAGACAGCTAATTATTTGCTATCCGGTCAATCGTTTAACAAATCCAGTTGTCACACCCATTTACAAACAACTTACGGCATTTCAAAACGTCACGCCAACGGTGTTATAAGCTATGCCAAAGGAGCGGTAGACGCATCGAAAGAGCATCGCCAGCTTCATATCAAGACATTAGAAGGTAAGTTAAAATCTGCCAATTATTGGATGACTAAGGCAGAAAATAAGTTGGCAGATTCTCGAAAATTTTATGCTAAAAAGAATTGGCGAAACTCCAAGACAGGCTGTAGGTTTACGTTATGCTGTTCTGTTAAATTTCGTAGTACGAACTGGAAAAACTTACGCTTTCAAATTCACAACAAAAAGCGTCGAGGACACAATTTAGTAGAACAAATCAAGCATCTGAAGGCTGCACAAATCCAAACAGTCATTCCTAGAAATCAAGCATTTATTGTTGGTTCTAAGGATGAAAAATTTGGCAACCAAGTCTGCCAGTGGGATGGATGTTTACTTAAATTCCGCGTACCTGCTTGCTTGGAGTCAAGATTTGATAAGTTTGTACAGACCAGGTTAGGCAATTTTGACCGCAACATCAACAGGCTGCCCAAAGATGGCGCTAAGACATGGCATTTCTACCGCAAAAATGGCAAATGGAATGCAGCAGTACAATTCACTCCAGCGCCAGTTAAGCGGATCTCCAGGCACTCCGCTTATGGCTGTATCGGAATTGACAATTTATCTGGCTCAATTGGCTGGGCGTATGTTGACCATGATGGTAATCTCAAAGCTCATGGACAAATTCCACTACAAATGGGACTACCGTCAGGCAAGCAAGACGCTCAAATAGTCGATGCGTGCTTGCAACTGGCGGCATTAGCGGATAAGTTCGCCTGTCCTGTTATCTGCGAAAACCTGGATTTTTCTACTAAGAAAGAACGACTCAAAGAACGTGGTAAGAAGTATGCTCTAATGCTTTCAGGTTGGGCATATAGCCAATTTTTCTTTCGACTAGAAAGTAAGTACATGGACAAAATTAATTTCACACACTCTCTCGCGCTAGTCTCCATATCCGGAGCATGTCGCCCATGGCTATGAACTACTTATTCTAACCGAGGTATTTACCTGATGAAGGTAAACCTGGCCTACACCAGCGTTATAGGGTTGGTAAAGTATGCCCGCCAGTATGGTTTGGCTAGCGATGAAGCTGCCGCGATGGCTATTGCTCGACGTGGCATGAATTTATCAGAAAATATTCCAGGCTCCATAACCGCCTATCTATCCGTGAAGGATGGAAAGCACGTATGGAGCCAGTGGAGAAAACTGAATAACTATTGTAAGAAGTCTGGCATTAAGCGACACAGCTTCTATGCTATCTCTAACTGGGAATCTTTGGTCAAGCGATGGTCGGAGCAATCTGCCCAAAGCAAGCGAAAGCGCTAAAGGTGATTTTCTTGGAACATATACCGCTAAGTTCCCTCTACATAGATTTGGGGGCTATTGCCCAGATATGCAGAGGTTTTTACCAGCGGTTACTATACCCGGGGGGCTCGGGACTGCTACGATGTCAAGGTATATATGGCCCCGCCGGAATCTCTGCGTACTGAGTGGAAAGTTAAGCGGGATACTCGTAAGCGGGGCTATAGTAATGAACAGGTCCTGGAACAATTGCGCAAGCGGGAACCAGACTCGGAACAGTTTATCCGTCCTCAGCGCCAGTGGTCCGATATTGTGGTCTCTTTCTACCCTCCCAGCGATAACTCCCAAGCAAGTGATTTACTCCTGAATGTACGTCTGGTACTCCGCCCGACTATCCCTCACCCGGACTGGACTCCCGTTCTCGACCCCGATAAAGGTCATCTTAGTTCTGCTATCCGCCTGGAACTGGACAGGGATATGGGTAAACCGGTGGATGTGCTGGAAATTGATGGTCATGCTACCAAGGAACAGGTGAGGAACTGGAACGGATCCTCTGTAACGAGGTTCCTTATCTGGGAAAATTCTGTAGTTTGCAAGGTAATGGAGATATTGGTAAGCTGACGGGTACAACTGGGGAGATTCTCCAAAGTTACCCTCTGGCTCTCGCTCAGCTACTGATTACCTATCACACGATCGAGGCTGCTAATATATCATTAATTGAGATTTTTTGGCCAGTTGAGATGACCTATAGCCTGAGAATTGCTGATATCCCCCTTCGGAACGGCCCCGAGAACGCTTACTGGAGTTGGGAGCGAAAAATATGGCGACGGCTGAATTACTTGCTATCCTTCTGGGTACGGGTCAGGGTAAGGGCAAACTCTCGGCTGTGGGTTTGGGACAATATATATTACAACAGTTGGGGCAAGGTCAGCGCGACCCCCTGGAAGCGATCCGGGATATTAGTCCCCAAGAGTTGATTAAAATTCCTGGTGTGGGACCGGCAAAGGCTACGACGATCCTGGCGGCTGTGGAGTTGGGTAAGCGGGCTTTTCTGTCTCGTCCGGCGGAACGGACTGTTATTGATAGTCCGGCGGCGGCGGCGGCCCTCAGTCATGAGTTGATGTGGCAAAGTACCGAACGTTTTGCTGTGGTGCTGCTGGATGTGAAAAATCGCTTGCTCGGTACTAAGGTGATTACTATCGGGACGGCCACTCAGACTTTGGCCCATCCCCGGGATATCTTCCGGGAGGTGCTGCGCCAAGGGGCTACTAGAGCGATTATCGCTCACAATCATCCCACTGGTAGCGTTGAACCGAGTCAGGAGGATCTGGTACTGACTCGCCAGCTGTTGAAAGGGGCCAGGTATTTGGATATTCCTCTGCTAGACCATATTATTCTGGGTAATGGCGACCATCTGAGTATCCGGGAAACTACTTCTCTCTGGGATGAATTATCTCAAGATGATTGAGATTTTTTTCTTTTCCTTGGCTAATGTGATATTTTTGTGTTAGAGTAGATTTCATCAGGGCGATTAGCACAGTGGTAGCGCACTTCCTTCACACGGAAGGGGTCACTGGTTCAAATCCAGTATCGCCCATTCTCTAGTTCTTGGTTCTCGGGCACAGGGCTACGTGTCCTACGCGAGCGCAGCGTCAGTACCGGGTGCATCTCATATTTGCGTCGCTCCCCTCACCCTAAAGGATTCTGTTGGCGAATGGAGGGGATTACCCCCTAGGCGGTCGCCTGAGGTCCTAGACTAGCAAAA
>JACOMV010000158.1 GCA_014324065.1 Hormoscilla sp. SP12CHS1
ATTTTATTTGTTCTAATTCTTGATTGTTCATCTTTTTTCAGAATGTTCTTTCTAGCTTTTCGGTAATCTGGGACATTCGGGTATTACTTGATATATTTGACTTGATGGCGATCGCCACCTTATTGTCTAGTATACAGGCTCCGTGCGTAAGATTTCCCGAATGCATTTTTTACACTACCAATAATCAAAACGCCGAAACCATTTCCTCGTATTGGTTTCAGGGACAACCTTGCCCCCGGAAAAAAATTCTCCTCTGATCTTCTTGGCAATTTCCTATCGCTGCGCCCACTGCGGATAAAATAGCATTAAATATATGGTGGGCAATGCCCACCACATGCTATTGGGAATTTATCGTCATTATTCACTCAGCCTGCTGACTCGGACAGCAACACAATCCGATAGCGAGCTTTATTCGCCGCAACCTTATCCATTGCCTCATTAATCTGAGTCTATGGCATAGTCTCAACCATCGGTTTAATCTGATTCACCGCAGCAAACTCTAGGGATTAGGGGTTAGGGCTTAAGGTTCCCAGGTTACCTTCACCTGATATCGTTGACATTGTTGCTGGATGAAATAGAGTTGAGATTGTGAGGGTTTACCGATTAAATGGATTCTTGCTTGGCGATTAGGGAACGAACTTCTGTAAATCAACAGTTGACCGAGAGCTGATTTCCACTGTGAAACCCGCTTGACCTCGATAACTTCCGTCCGCGTTAAGACATCAATACGACCACCAGGAACGGTAACTTCGGTCTCGCCACCGAGATCGTTGGCCAGGCGATCGCGATACCAACTCTCCGTTCCTTTCTTCGGTGGGCGAGGCGGAGGTGGGGGAAGTTTGGAACCGTTGATTAAAATCCGAATCCATTTTCTCACCGCTTTCTGAAATTCGTTAGGCTTCTGTTGCTTGGGCATCAGCTTAACGTTTTTCAAACAGTTTGTAAACGCCGTAGCCCGCCAAACCGATCGCCGTTCCCGCGATCGCAACTGGAGCCATCGTTACCGCAACCGCCGTTCCGCCAACAGCCAAGACCATCCCGCCAACGAGAGCCGACGCGCCCGCACCGACAGCCGCACCGCCCGCAGCCGCACCAATCGCCGTGGCATCTCCTTCCTCGATCGCTTTTTTCACGCCGTAACCAGCCGTCCCGACAACAGCTCCCGCCGCCGCCACCGGAGCCATGCCAATCCCGACAGCCGTCCCAGCCACCGCCAATCCCATCCCGCCAACCGCTGCGGAAACTCCCGCACCAGCCGCAGCACCCACCCCGACGCCAGTAGCAGCTTTAATCATGTCTTTGGTCTTGTTGTTCTTGGAGTCCGTCATCGTCCGTGTCCTCGTCACATTTTCTTGAGGATACCACGTTTTCCGATTGCACGATTGAGGTTGATTCGGATCTGAAGAATTTATTTTTTGGTAACCCCCTAAGTACATAGGCAAAATTATTTTGATATTTTTTCCAAAGCTGAGCAGGGAGAGGGGAGTAGGGAGCAGGGAGCAATGTTTGCACAAAGGTGAATGTCAACAGTTTAGACAATGGCGGCTTCCAGATAGCCGGTATCAACAAGGACCAAGCCAACCTCCTACATGACTCAGCTGGGGGAACCTGTCCAGATCTGCTAGAGCGTCGGTCCAGTAGAGGGGGTTGACAAAAAAATGAAACTGTTTATATGCCCGATCGCCAGTTCAGTAGAACAGATTTTGGATAAAATCATGATGTCCAGAGGGAGTGAAGGCCAGATATTTAGTTTTCGTGCATGCACAGTAGTTGAAATTTGTCAAGTATTATTAATGGACCGACGCTTTAGTGGGGACGATCGATGTCTCCTGTGTGCCGTATGTCCCTTCGATGTCTACCGTTCCGGAAAAATCGGGATGCATGGCAAAAACCCCGAAGACATCGCAGAGACATCAAAGGGTCATATCGATTAAGGGTTAATCATTGTTGCTGTTCTCAAGGACACCAATCAGCGCTTCACCCATAGCGCGACAACCCAGCATTTTTATGCCCAACGTTCCGGAAAAATCAGACATGATATCACCCGTGCGATATCCCCCATCCAAAACTTGCATCACTGCTTGTTCGATTTTATCGGCGGCTGCGGGTTCGTTTAACCCATATTTTAACATCATCGCCGCACTCAATGCTTGAGCTAAGGGATTGGCTTTATCTTGTCCCGCGATATCGGGTGCGGAACCATGTACGGGTTCAAATACCCCCGGATCCGATGCGCCTAAACTAGCAGATGGTAACATGCCTATACTGCCCGTGAGCATGGCTGCGGCATCGGAGAGGATATCGCCAAACAGATTACCCGTCACGATCGTATCAAACTGTTTGGGCGCGCGCACTAACTGCATGGCGGCATTATCTACGTAAAGGTGAGAGAGTTCTACATCCGGGTATTCTGAAGATAAAAGGATAATGCGATCCCGCCAGAGTTGGGAGACTTCCAAGACATTTGCCTTATCCACGGAACATAGCTTACCGCCCCGCTTGCGAGCAGTTTCAAAGGCCACCCGCCCGATGCGATCGATCTCAGCAGAAGTATAAGCCATAGTATTCACGCCCCGCTGTTCGCCCGTTTCCGTAGCAAAGACTCCCTTGGGTTTGCCAAAATAAATCCCACCTGTCAATTCGCGCACCACCATAATATCTACCCCTGCCACTACCTCTGGCTTTAAGGTGGAAGCATCAACCAACTGAGGTAATATCGTCGCGGGCCGGAGATTGGCAAATAAACCCAAACCCGATCGCAGTGCCAGCAGTCCCGTTTCTGGGCGCTGATGGCGGGGAAGGTTATCCCACTTGTAACCCCCGATCGCTGCCAGTAACACGGCATCGCTGTTACGGCACATTTCCAGGGTATCGGCGGGCAGAGGTTTTCCGGTGGCATCGATCGCGACACCCCCGATCGGGGCTTCGGAAAATTCAAATTGGATATCGCATTGCTTGCCAATGACTTTCAGGACTTCTACTGTCACAGCCATGATTTCCGGACCAATGCCGTCGCCCGGGAGTAAGGTAATGCGGTATTTTTTGGTCATCTTCACTCTTATTGCTTGCTAGCTGTTATCATACTCTATAAAATGTACTGTATGAGCTTTTCATCCGGAAGCGAAGGCACAGAACCAGCCAGCTGACAAACAAATGGAATATTTAATCTATTTTGATGTCTGTTGTCTGAATCGTCCCTTCGACGACCAGACACAGGAACGAGTGCATCAGGAAGCTAAAGCCGTGCGACTAATCATAGATCGTTGTCACAGCGGTAACTGGCAGATGCTTGGCAGCGAAGCCATAGATGCAGAACTCGATCGAACCCCTACTGGGGCAAGAAAACAGCAGATGGAGACCTGGGTTGCTTTGGCCATGACCACAGTCGCGATCGACGAACAAATTTACTCCCGTGCTGCGGAACTTTTTGAACTGGGGTTTAAAAATTACGATGCCCTGCACATAGCTTGTGCGGAAGTGGGAAATGCAGACATATTGTTAACCACAGACGATCGGATGTTGCGTTTGGCGGCTAGGTTAAGCTCTGTGCTACAAGTAAAAGTGGAGAACCCATTGCGGTGGCTAAGAGAGGTAACAAATGATAGACGCGAGTAAACTGACTTTAGAACAGATTATCACACTGGGAATAGACGCTCTTGCTGAAAGTCTCGGTCCTGCGGGGATGAGGCGTTTTATGGAGCAGTTTGAGAAAGGGAGTGGAGATTACACCCGCGATCGGGATAAAATTTTGGGCAATAGCACCCTGGAGGAAATATTTGCCCAGATCCAGCAGCGGCGACAACGGCAGACTGAAGGTTCAAAGTCTCCCCGGACCCAATTCCAAAACGCGATCGATGTTCGCCAGCTAACTCTTTCACAGATTAGGGAATTGGGAATAGAGGTGCTGACAAGGGCCCTTGGCCGATCGGGCAGGGAGCGATTTATGCAAAAATTAGAAATGGACAATGGGGATTATTACAGGGTCAATAAGGATAAATGGCTATCCAATCTTACCTTTGACTATATTCACGGTCGCATCGCCGCCCTGACAGCTACTACTCCCGCAAATCATTGCAATGATATCGCAAATGAAGCCAATAAACAATCGCGTTTGTAAACTTTTTTAAATTTAGATTAAAAGATTGTTCGGGAGAGAGGATTATAATAGGAAAGAGTTGCGGAAAAAATCCCCTCGTGGGGAAATTCAGTTTCAATTTCGGAAACTTTGGCCCAAGGCGGTAGAGAAAAGCTAGGCTAGAATGAAGCAGAACTCAGCAATCTATGCAGCTATGGCACAAGAACCGGCAATTTGCACCCGTGGACTCACTAAACAGTTCGATCGCCACATTGCGGTCAACGATATGGACTTGGAAGTGGAAATGGGTGAGGTCTACGGCTTAATTGGACCTAATGGGGCGGGGAAAACTACCCTGATCCGCATGTTGGCAACTGCTGAAGACCCCACGACGGGAGAAATTTATATAAATGGCGATCGCCTGCTACGGGACCAAAGCAACCCGACTCTCAAGCGTCGCCTAGGCTATCTCCCGGATGACTTTCCTCTATACGACGATCTCACGGTTTGGGACTACCTGGAATATTTTGCCCGTCTCTACCAACTGCGAGACCCCCGTCGCACTCAACGACTGCATGAAGTTCTGGAACTAGTGCAACTGACGAACAAGCGCAATAGCCAGATTTCCACCCTCTCCCGGGGGATGAAACAGCGGCTTTCTCTGGCCAGAACTATTATCCACGAACCAATTCTGCTACTGCTAGATGAACCGGTCTCGGGCTTGGACCCGATCGCCCGGATGCAGTTTCGGGAAATCATCAAAACATTGCAGTCAGCGGGAATGACAATTCTGATTTCCTCTCACGTACTCAGCGACTTGGCAGAACTCTGTACTTCTGTGGGTATAATGGAATTGGGTTTTCTGGTGGAAAGTGCATCACTCAAAGACCTTTACCAGCGTCTCAGTCGCCAGCAAATCCTCATGTCTACCCTGGAAAATACGGACGCCCTAGTTGCGGAACTAAAAAATCATCCGCAAGTTCAAGGGTGGGAACTGCTGCCTTCATCAGGTCAAGTGCGGGTTGATTTTGCCGGGGATGAGAAAGAATGTGCTACATTATTACGCGCGATCGTTGCTGCTAGCATTCCCCTGACGGAATTCCACTGCACTGAAGAAGATTTGGAAACGATATTCCTGAAATTAGACCACAAACAAGCGTCCTAGTGTCAGGGAGCACCGGTACCACCAGTTATAAAGGATACAGGGAAAATGACAAAGAATTTGATTAACCAGTTGGGGGAATGGAATCCCCAGTTGTTCCGAGAAGTGAAAGGCAGGCTGAAAAGTCGTAATGGCGCGATCGCCCTGGCAGTTTCGGTTTTTAGCCAGTTGCTATTAGTCTTTGCCTTTGTGGAAAAATTGCCGGGTCGGGGAATCCTCAGACATAGATACTGCACGGGCGGTGTGGAGGCGAAATCTTATTATGTGGAGTACCAATGCCTCATGGATGCCTTCGGCAATCCGGATATAAACTGGCAGTTGTGGTGGACAGATATCTTTATCTGGATGAGTACGATCGGCATCTTTACTCTGTTAATAGTGGGGACATATATGCTGATTAGCGACCTGGACCGAGAAGAACGTCGCGGTACCTTGAACTTCATTCGCCTCAGTCCCCAGTCTACTCAAAGTATTTTGACTGGTAAACTGCTAGGAGTGCCGATTTGGCTCTATGTTGCAACAATAGGGGCTATGCCATTGCATTTGTGGTCGGGAGTCGCGGCGCAGGTTCCTTTGAGTCTGATTTTGACATTCTATGGGGTAGCTTTTGCTAGCTGCGTTTTCTTCTACAGTGCGGCCCTGCTGTTTGGTTTAGTCAGTTCCTGGATGGGAGGGTTTCAAGCTTGGTTGGCCAGTGGGATGCTACTATTTTTCCTGACGGGCACAACTGCTATGCGGATTCTGGAAAACCCAATGGATCTGCTGAATTTACTTTCTCCCTCTACCCTGCTGGCCTATCTGGTTCCCGACCAGTTTGCAGAAGATGTGGGGATTTTTGGTTACAGTGCTGAGACTCTACTGTCTCATTTACATGATTGGCGATGGTTTCACTTGCCGATCGGGAGCAATGAAGTCACGACAGCAGGGTTTATGGTTTTAAATTACGGCCTGTGGACAATCTGGATTTGGCAAGCCCTGAACCGTCGTTTCCGCAATCCTAATAGTACCACCCTGAGTAAGACCCATAGCTATTGGTTAGTGGGGGGCTTGGAAGTTTTGATGGTGGGATTTGCCCCCCTGTACGGTTCACATAATGATTTTTCGGAAAGCTTGAGTTTATTACTGTTAGGAAATCTGTGGCTGTTTGCTAGTTTAATCGCCGCATTGTCACCCGGACGGCAAGTTTGTATTGATTGGGCCCGTTACCGACATCAGTCAGGTGTTCACCGCCAGCATTTTTGGCAGGATTTGATGTGGGGTGAGAAAAGTCCTGCTGTAGCCGCGATCGCCCTGAACCTGATCGAAGCTAATCTCATCCTATTACCCTGGGTTATACTCTACCAAAACTCAGACTCCAAAATGGCGGCGATCGCCTATCTGCTTTTGAGCATCTCTATGCTGATGCTATACGCCTCGATCGCCCAACTGATGCTATTAATGAAAACGCAGAAACCGGGGCTGTGGGCAGCTAGCACCATCGGCGCGGCAATTTGCTTGCCACCATTTATGTTAGCGGTCCTGTCCATTTCTCCAGGAGAAAATCATCTGCTGTGGATGTTTACAGCCTTTCCCTGGGCGGCTTTTAAGTACGCATCAGCCATGACTGTTGTTGTCTCCTTTGTCGGACAGTTAGGCGTCGCAGGCATGTTAAACTGGCAATTGACGCGACAGCTTCGACTTGCTGGATCGTCAGCCTCCAAAGCCCTCATCGCTGGGCGTCAGTAGCGCTACCCTAAAGGGCAGCGCTACAAGAACAAAGCCCTCATCGCTGCACCGCAGTAGCGCTACCCTAAAGGGCAGCGCTACAAGAACAAAGCCCGCCTGCGCGGGCTAGCTTCTCTGTAGGGTGGGCACCGCAGCTACCCTAAAGGGCAGCGCTACAAGAACAAAGCCCGCCTGCGCGGGCTAGCTTCTCTGTAGGGTGGGCACCGCCCACCGGATGCCTCTCTTTTCCCTCACAGAGTTAGGAAACGAGAGTACAAATATAAATTGAGTAAAACAGTTATGAACATACCTTTGCTAAATCAAATGAGCGAGTGGAATGCCCAGTTTTTTCGAGAAATCAAAGGGCGGCTCAAAACTCGATCGGTGATGATTTCAATCCTGGCATCTCTGCTGGGTCAAGCTATGCTAATGATGGTTTGTTCCCAAAGCAAATGTCTCAGATATGCTGCTGACAGATCTTGTGCTGTATATGACTGGCAGTTCCAGTGGTCGATCGCCTTCAGGTTTCTGGACTGGTGCCTGCCCTTCATCCTGCTAGTTTGCGGTGTCTATCTACTGATCGGAGATATGGCGAAAGAAAAGGGTCGCGGCACCCTGAATTTTATTCGTTTGAGTCCCCAGTCCAGCCAGAGCATTTTCCTAGGCAAACTGCTAGGAGTGCCTGTCTTGGTGTATTTAGGAGTTGGTATAGCAATTCCCTTGCACTTGCTGTCTGGCATAGCAGATGGCAGGTCATGGACTTGGATGTTGGCCATCTATAGCCTTTGGGCGGCTGGTTGTTGCCTGTTTTATACAGCTGCTCTTATACTAACTTTGCTGAGTAATGCCCAATTGGGAGAGCTTGCTCTTGCTGGGGGTGGTGGCTTCTTGGCGAGTATGCTGGCAATGCCTTACATCAACATCATTTCGAGTAGCTGGGATTTTTACAGTTCGACATATCCATATCGCCCGGATATAAATTGGTTCTTTTTGCCAATTGGCTCAGTGCCAATCCTTGTCTATGGTTTGACAATGGCGACCTTGCTGATGGCAAGTTACTGGATTTGGCAAGCCTTGAATCGTCGTTACCAGAATCCTAACAGCACCCTCTTGAGCAAAAAGTACAGCTATTGGTTAATGGCTAGCTTTCAAGTTTGGTTGTTGGGGTTCCTTTGGCCATTCCTTTCATCGTCCGATGGTAAGGAACTACTAGGCGGGCTATTCTTTGTCAGCATTGTGAATTTATTCGCGTTTTTGGCTCTGATTATGGCGATTTCGCCTCACCGGCAGACTTGCCTTGATTGGGCCCGTTATCGGCATCAGCAAGAGTCTCGTCGATCTTTACTACAGGATTTGATCTGGGGTGAAAAAAGTCCCGCCGTTCTGGCGATCGCCGTCAATCTCGCCCTTACTGCTGCCATCTGGATGCCTTGGGTGCTGTTCTGGCCTGAAAATGACGAAAAGATGGCAGCAGTTGGGGGGGATGTTGATCTGTGCTAATTTGATCTCGATTTATGGGGCGATCGCGCAGTTAGTGCTATTGAGCAAATTTCCGAAGCGGGGAGCTCTCGCAACTAGCACAGTTTTCGCCAGTCTAGTGTTGCCACTCATTGTTGTGCCCTCATCCCTGGAGAAAACCGCTTCTCTGTTCTTGATGTTTGCCGTTTTTGGCGGGGCATTTTTTGCTATAGGAGAAGCATCCGCGATCGGGATTTTCATGGCAATCTTGGGTCAATGGAGTATCCTGGGATTGTTGAACTTCCAACTGACGCGCCAGTTAAGAAAATTGGGAGAATCTCATTCCCAAGCGCTTCTCGCTGGAAGTTAGGTTTGGTCGGGTTGTGAAAGTAGGGTGGGCACCGCCCACCTTTGTTAATGCGCTGGTAACAAGATGCTGCAAATGAATGCATCTCAATCTCCCTCGCCCTTCACAAAAATTTACATGAGACTAACTGCCAGATAGCTCTTTCGTTAGCTATAATTAGGAGAACCTCTCGCTATTGAACGGTTGCAGGCGATCGGGAAGTTAAGAGATAAAATCTGCTATTAAGGAGAGCGGTATGAACATTGGCCTGGAACTACCTCCAGAATTAGAGCAGGAACTGTCTGCTGAGGCATCGGAACTTAAGTTATCCTTAGATGAGTACATTCTGCGTATTCTTTCTCAACGGCCTGTCCTGCATAATCCACCGAAAACAGGTGCTGAACTGGTAGCATACTGGCAGAGATCTGGAGTTATTAATTCGCGCCCTGATATTGATCATAGCGCTGAATATGCTCGCAATTTGCGTCGAAGGGCTGAAACCCGATACTGAACTTAGAGCAAGATTCAGAAGCGATTCGCAACCTTTTAGCCACCGAGGACAATCAGTGATGAAGACAGACAAATAGAAATACTGCTTGTTCATAAAAACATTATAGGATGGTTAATAGCCGAGTTAGAAAAACAGGGTATCGAAGCTAAGAGAACCACGAATAATAGTCCCAAAGGCGATATTTTAATAGTTGATAAGGAAGATGCAGCCCGAGTCAGAAAAATCCTACGCAATCTGAACGAAAAAATTAATGGTTAACAAGGTAGGAACAATAGTATGGATGAACCACACATTGAAGTGAAAGCATGGAAAACTAAAAAAATCGATTCGACTAAGGCAAAAGCTATCCGAAATAAAGGAACAGTCATAGGAATTGTGACTGCAGGTGGCATTACTAAACCTTGCAGTTGTAATGTGCGACAGTAGCGGTTTTCGACCGTGGCTATTTCTATCGGTTGTTCCCAACTCAGCAGTAGCAAGCAACTTTTGTGGCCTGATCGCCCTATAAGTTTTAAGAATTTGCCGTAATTTTCATATTCTGGTAGGTAAGTCCCGGCTAATTCGCCACTGGCGCAGATTTCTTGCATGTCGGAGAGTACGATCAGGCAAGAGTGCGATCGCAGGTAGTTGAGTTGCTGTCAGGGAGTTGAGGGTGGCAAATTGACTGTGACTGCGCCAGATCACCCGATCGAAGTTGTCTTTGATTTGTTCGACGAGTTCTCTGGCGAGGGTGGTTTTACCGATACCTGATAATCCGAAAATGGTGACGATGCGGCTATTTTCTGCGAGGCTCCATTGTTTGAGGGTCGAACGTTCCTCGGTGCGGTTGCAGATGCGATCGCATTCCGGTGCTGAGGTGAGATCGTGGCGTTTTTCCGGTTTAAGGTTGTCTGGGGTGGTAGAGGGCGATCGGTTTTGTGCCGTTTCGCCAGAGTGCAGACTTTCCCCACAGAGATTAATGTTACTTTCGACAAATTCAAATTTACTTTGTACGAAATCACCAATATTTGTAGATATATGATACAGTTCTATTGCCGCACGGAAGTTTGATTTCTTAACTTCCTCGCCTACCAGTTTCAATAACTTGCCAGCGACTCTCTTGACGTTCGCTTCCGAACAGTGGTAGCGATCGGCGGCAATTTCCCTGTAGTTGGCATTATCCCAGATCCCGGTCAACACCTCTTGTTCCAGGGTATTCAAGTGTTTGCCCGTTTTGGCCACCACTAACTCATCTAGCCATTTCTGGACTTCTTGGATATCCATGGGCGATATATAATATATTGGTTTTGGGGTATTGTACTACTTTTTTATTTTTTTTGCAACTTTTTGCGACTAAAATCGACTTTATTATATAAGTTTGGGCTAAAAATTCTTTTTCAAAGTAGATACTAAAATTTACTTTTTATTACTGTGCAAATTGCAGATGATAGATATTATGAAAAAGAGCGTTATTCACCCTCATGAGGTAGATCATTTACACTTGGCACTGCCAGTGATAGCTAGTGATAGCTGGTTCTTCTGTACCTCATGTTGTTACACCATTCAACATTTCTGATTCAGAAGAAAATTAAAACATGGAACTGAATGTAGAACTCGTCAAGGATGAAGTTGTTGTAAGTAAGTACAAGTTGTCTTACGGATTATTGCTTTTCTTTGTGAAATCACATTTCTGGATCACAAACAAAAGATTGATTGCTCATTACCCTAATTTGGTTGCCTGGATTATACCGGCAGGTGGTACAACAGTTACTTATCCGTTACAGCTTGTTCGCTATTTAATTAGTACAATAACAGCATTTAGTAAACCAGTTCTTAAACGTATTTGTTCCCATCA
>JACOMV010000159.1 GCA_014324065.1 Hormoscilla sp. SP12CHS1
GTGCCACAAGTTTTATCCCATCGCTGTGCGTATCTCAACGATTTAATTTAGACTGATTTGACAAAACTGACATGCTCCCTGATGCTATTTTTTGCACGCGCTACTGAAAATGACTTGTAGTCTCTAATACCACCCCCGCCGAACCCTAAAGGGTCCGGCTACAGGAACAAAGCCCGCCTGCGCGGGCTAGCTTGCAAAACTGAGATGCACCCGAAAAAGTACCTTTGACTCACAATTTTTCAGCAGAGGCCACTAAAGCTGCCATCGGTAAAACCAAGTGGTTATTTTGCATGTATTTTGCTACCAGTTGACCCAAACTAGACATCTTTTCCCTTTGCACCAACTGCGCCTGGGTATTCTTCAGTTGATTTAGAGTTAACTCCAGCCGCTGAGTTTGCTGGAGCAATTCATTTTCTGACTGACGCAGAGCCCTCTCTACCCGTTGGCGTTCGTTAATCTCTATTTCTAGTTGCTGCACCCGTTGTTCCAGTTGTCCATTTAGCTTGCGCACTTCTGCTTCCGCCTCAATGCGATCGCCTATTTCCTGATGAATATGTTGGAACATCTGATTGAAAGCTTTCATCACCTCTCCCAACTCATCCGATCGCTTTACCTTTTGCGAGTATAAATCAATATTAACTTGCTGGTTGCTTGTGGCTAAATCGGCAGCTATGAGGTCATCCCGAAGTCGGAGAATGGGAGTAATCACCGTTACTCCCAAAACCACCATCGTGACGACAGTAACAAAAGCCGATATCAGTAGCACTAGGCCAGCAATGCGTCCCGTGAAGGCGTACAATTCTGGTTTAATCCCCGACGAGTCGTGACGGATCGCCAGGATGTACTTTTCTCCTGGCGAAGCCCCAATTAACCAGGCCACATCGTAGCGATCGCCATCCGGACTTCGCTGGCGCAATATCCCATCGCCCTTCATGGGAGCCATCTCAATTTCGGGCAATTCTCCAAATGTCCCGATCGGCTGTCCGTTATCCTGGTAAAGTGCCCCTCCCAAAATTATCGAATCTGGCTTCCGCGAATTGGCGATCGTCCCTATAATTTCTGCTGAGGCCCTGCCTGTTTTTATCATGTCTACAGTTGAGGCAATCACTTCCGAAGAGACATCTTCTAGCTGCAATAGCAGATCTGCTTCCCGTTGGCGATAGGAAGGGATGAGAATAATCACCTAGATCGTCAGAATGCTGGTGAAAACCCAAGCGACTATTTTCCGAGACAAGCGAGACTTAAATAACCGGAAGGGCGATGGCAATCTAGCTAACATCTATCTAGCATTATTTTGGTCGAATGTCAACAAAAGTCAGCCCTGGGGAAGGCCGCCGTGACTGCGGGGGTCAGTAGCACTTTTGGCAGGCGTTACCGGGGTTGAAAAGCTGGAAAAGGAACCGGTAGTTTGGGCATAGGGCAGGGGTCTGCCAGCAATGAGGGCTTTGATATTCTCTTCCATGACGCTGCGGGGTTGATCGCCGATGGTTTGGGCGATCGCCTCTGCTTTATCGTTCAAAAACACGAAATGGGGAATCCCATCCACGCGATACTCTACCAGTTCTGGCAACCATTTGCTGTTGTCCACATTCAGCATCACGAAATTTAAAGGTTCAGCGTACTGCTCTTTCAGTGCTGCCATGTTCGATACCATCGCCTGACAGGTGGTACACCAATTGGCATAAAATTCTAGCAGGGTTGGTTTGCCATTAGTTTTGGCGACTGCGTAAGGTGTGGATGCTTCCGCCATCTCCGTCAGAGTAGCAGAAGGGTTCTGGGTTTGCAAACCTAAAAAAATGGCAACCGTTAGGGCGATCGCCGCCACCGCCACCAAGAAATTTCTCACCCGGATGGCAGCCGGGGATTGTTCTGTAGCCTTAGATTCAGGATTATTTGCAGTCATCTTGGCACAACTATGATATTTATTGACAATTGCACAGTTCTTAAATAATATAACAAGTATATGAAGAAACGGGTAAGGCTAACTTTTCCGCGCAGCGCTGTGCGCATGCCAGTCACCTATCGACTGGCAAAAGATTTTAACGTGGCGGCCAATATCATCCGGGCCCAGGTAGCACCGAATCAAATTGGGGTCCTGGTCTTGGAACTCTCCGGTGACATCGACGAACTGGAAGCGGCGATCGAGTGGATGCGCACCCAAGACATCAGCGTCTCCCTGGCCAAAAGCGAGATTTTGATTGATGAAGACAGTTGCGTCCATTGCGGACTTTGCACTGGCGTCTGTCCCACCCAGGCCCTCAAACTCGACCCGGACAGCTTCCTCCTTACCTTCACCCGATCGCGCTGTATCGTCTGCGAGCAATGCATTCCCACCTGTCCCGTCCAAGCTATTTCTATCAATCTGTAACTGATGCCAGCGTAGGGCTTGTCTCGCCTGCCCGTCAAATGAGATAACCTAGAGTAGACAATCAATATGAATTATTAAGGATAACCCCCCTGCTAGCATTAGCGCGATCGCGATTCGTCGCCATATCGGTACTATGATGCTAGCTTTAGCAGTAATAGTCATCGCTGTCTTCTACATTACCAAACTGCCCGTCGATCTATTACCATCCATCACCTATCCTCGCATAGGAGTGCGGGTTGATGCCCCAGGCATCGGACCAGAAGTAGCAGTAGATGAAATTACTCGCCCTTTAGAACAAGGTTTATCTGCCACCGAAGGCGTGGTGCAAGTATATTCTACCACCCGAGAAGGACGAGTCAGCGTTAACCTTTATTTTGAACCAGGAAGTGACATAGACCAAGCCCTGAATGATGCTACTGCTACTCTCAACCGCACGGTCAGTAGACTTCCAGATACTATTGAAACACCACGTCTGTTCAAATACGATCCATCTCAATCACCAGTCTATGAATTGGCTCTTACTTCACCTTCATTGCCAGATGTAGAATTGCGCGTATTTGCCGATGAAGAGTTAGCTAGAGAACTGAATGTCGTCAAAGGAGTAGCCTCGGTGGATGTATCGGGAGGGGTGCAAGAAGAAATTAAAATTAACCTGGACCTCGATCGCTTGCAAGCTTTAGGAGTAGATATCCAAGATGTTTTGGATGCTTTGAAAGAACGGAACATCGATACCTCGGGAGGGAGACTCCGCCATTTGCCTGAGGAACCTCTCACTCGGGCGATCGGGCGTTTTCAGGAGGCCAGAGAAATTCGCGACTTATCCTTTGAAATAGCGGGAACGAACCCGCCCCAACGGGTATATCTGCGAGACTTTGCCCAAGTAATTGATGGCACAGAAGAACAGCGAGTCTTAGTCTTCCTAAATGGAGAACCAGCAGTGAAAGTAAGCGTCCAGAAACAGCCCGATGCCAATACGGTCGCGGTGGTAGAAGCAGTTAAAGAACGAATTAAATTTCTCCAGAGATCGGGGTTAATAACTGATGATACGGTCCTGACTACCACCCTAGATGAGTCCAGGTTTATCCGCAACTCCATTAATAATGTAGTATTGGCAGGACTAACAGGATCGGTACTAGCTGCTATTGCCGTGTTGCTGTTCCTCGGTTCCCTGCGCCAGACATTAATCATCGTCCTGGCCATTCCCCTAGCAACACTCACCGCTGTCATTCTCATGGGAGTGTTTGGACTGTCCTTGAATGTATTCAGTTTGGGTGGTCTGGCCTTGGGTGTGGGCATCGTGGTGGATAACTCGATCGTCATGCTGGAAAATATTGTCAAGGGTCACGAACAATGGCGTTTCCAGGGGTCGTCAGGAAAGGAAAAAAATGGCAATTATTCCATTATTAGGCAAGCGCAAAAGAGCAGTAAAGAGTTAGAATCAGCATTACTGGCTTCGACAAGTACTAACTTAGTAGCAGTGCTGCCATTTTTGCTGATTGGTGGGTTGATATCCCTGATCTTCAATGAGTTAATTCTGACCATTAGCTTTGCAATGGCAGCGTCCCTAATTATCGGACTGACAGTGGTGCCGATGCTAGCTTCCCGACTGCTAGGGGTTACCTGGTCCAGTGGAGTGGGAAAGTTGTGGTTGCTGCGAGAATTTAATCGCAGATTTACAGCAGCGACGACCAACTATGGCAGATTGCTCAAAGTCGTGTTAAAGTGGCGGTTAGTGGCGATCGCCCTAGCCTTTGTGGTACTAGGAGGAGGAAGTTGGTGGATAGGAGATCGTCTCTCCCAGGAAATTTTGCCCCGCATTAGCACGGGTCAAGCACGGTTATTTGCCCAATTTCCGCCGGGGACAAATCTAGAAACGAACGGCAAAGTCATGGCAGCAGTAGATGAAATCTTGCTAGAACAGCCAGAAACAGAGTATGTTTTTTCCACGATCGGTGGGTTTCTGTTCTCTAACATCACCATTGAAAACCTGTTGCGGGCCAGCAGCACCATTACGCTCAAACCCGGTACGGATGTCCCCGCCTATGTCCAACGGGTAAGTAAACAATTAAATCAACTCAACCTGGTAGACATTCGCCTGCGCCTGTTCCCAGGATCGGTGCGAGGTTTAATTCTCAGCAACTCGCCCATATGGGCCGATATCGACATTGGCCTGCAAGGGAAGGACACCCAGACATTAGAAAAAGCTGGGCGTCAGGTGTTGCGAGTGCTAGATGAAAGGGTAACAGCGGCCCGGTTCCGTCCCGATGCGGACCCGCAGCAAATAGAACTGCAAATATTGCCCGACTGGGAAAGGTTACAAGCTTTTGGACTAACGGCCCAAGAGATTGGCGAAACCATTCAGACTGCTATTGCTGGGTCTGTTCCTACTCAGTTGCAACGGGGAAATCGTTTGGTAGATATCCGCGTGCAGTTGGATAAAGGGGCGATCGGGACTGTAGAGGGACTGCGGCGTTTACCCCTATTTGTGGAGAACAACCGTCAAGTTCGTCTCCGGGATGTGGCCAGAATAGCAAAAGGTCAAGCGCCAGGGGAGATCCAAAGGATTAATCAGCGACAGGTATTTTTGATGGCGGGAACCCTGAGTGAAGGAGTCAGACTGAGTGAGGCGATCGCGCAGGTAGAGGAGGTCTTAGCAGAGTTAGAGTTACCTTCTGGAGTTAGCTTGCTGCCTAGCTACTCCGTGACAGCGAACCAACAATTGCAGCGATCGCTTCTCTTGTTAGGAAGTTTAGCAGCATTTTTAGTCTTCGTAGTCATGGCAGTGCAGTATAATTCCTTGATAGACCCCTTGGTGATTATGTTAACAGTGCCCCTAGCGGTTTGTGGAGGGATTCTGGGACTGTACGTAACCGATACAGCGTTAGGGGCAACGGCGATCGTGGGGATGGTGTTACTGGTAGGGATTGTCGTGAACAATGCTATTATCATGATAGAATTAGCGAACCAGATGCGGGAAGCAGAAGGGATAGGCTATGAGAGAGCAATTTTGCAAGCCGCCCCCCAGCGCCTGCGTCCGATCTTAATGACTACAATTACCACAGTGTTAGGATTATTTCCCCTAGCATTAGGAATTGGGGAAGGAATGGCTGCGCCACGCTGCGCGATCGGAATTTCTGCAACCATTGGGAGTAGTAGTATTCTCGGGACTTTCCTTAGCGACAATGCTAACATTATTTATCATCCCCTGCTTTTACGTGCTGATGCATCAGCCTTGGGGACGCCGTTCGTAGTAAAGGCTTTAGCGTTTGCGGTTCGTAGTAAAGGCTTTAGCGTTTGCGGTTCGTAGTAAAGGCTTTAGCGTTTGCCCGTTCGTAGTAAAGGCTTTAGCGTTTGCCCGTTCGTAGATAATGATGGAAACAGTTAGGAAAATTGTACGGAAACCGATCGCCAACTCCCGATCGCCGGAGATCATCGGACCGGGGCTGCAACCAGTGTTGGAGTCAACAGAAGTAACTCAGAATTATCTGAAGATTTAGATATATTTGGCTTCATGCCCATTGGGTAGACCCCTTGAAATTTCAACAGCAATTAAGATCGGAATGGGATGAGTAATTTGGGTGCATCTCTGCCTTGGCGTCGCCGCCCGAACCGAAGGGTCCGGCTACAGGTTCCATACCCGCCTGCGCGGGCTAGATTACAAAACACCAGATGCTCCCTCGGAGTCTAAGGATCCTTTAGAAGGGGAAGTCATCCCCTTGGCACAAAATATCACGGGCTACTTTACCGACTATACGTGCAATGCTAACTGTTCCTATCCCCGTCTTATTTGGGATCAAGATGGATATCGTTACTATCTGGGAATCAAGGCAGGCAAACTGGAGACTCTAGTAAAGTTGGCCAACTCTGCCATAGAAAATCCCGCCCTTGACTTATTCCCCGATACATCCCGACTTTCTGATTGCTTTAGATGACTCAGGACCTATAATGAAGGAAACTTTAACTTCAAAGGAGGAAATCAGATCTTGAACAAAATCTTATCGAGATTCGGTTTAGGCTTGATGCTGACCTTACTGACAAACACCAGTGTGCTGGCTCCCCTCCTACCCGTTTTCGGATCCGTCGCCACGACATATTTTCATTTTTTAATATTCTTTTAATAGTGTCTTTACTCACTGACACATTCCAATTTTCTTTGGCTTTTTCTTTCACCAATTCGATTTTTTTGGGATATTTTTTAGTCCAGGCCACTATCTGCTCTTTTGGTTCCGAATTCAATTTCGGTTTCCTTCTACGTCCTTTTATATCATATAACCCGACTAAATTCAGATATTCCCAAGCATTAAACCAATTATATATTGTCACAATAGACAGGTCAAATATCTTCATCAATTCTTTAGTTTGATAACCGTATATCCTGCCCCTATCATTCCCGTCGATCAACTCCAAAACACCCTGAACGAATTAAAATCAGCACAGCATCAGGTGGTGGCCATCAAATCAGCCGCAGAACAAGCGGTGACGACAAAAAACGAAGTGCTGAAAAAATTGATTGGTCTGCTCAAGTCTAACATCCACTATGCTGAAGCCGTGACCCAACGAGAGGACGATGAACTGAAACTCATAGGTTGGGGGGGACGTTCCGCACCAAGGAGGATAGAACTTCCCGGACCAATTGAGCAATTCCAAGCCATTCGCACGGAGCCTGGTACAATTAAATTAACTTGGCAGCGACCCCGTAAAGGGGGGAGAGTTGTTGCCTATAAGGTGCAAGAATTAAATCGCACCTTGGGAGTGTGGCAAACCGTGGAAACAGCGCTCAATAATACTGCCCAGCCCCTTCGGAACCAAGAAGTTGTCTTATACTATCGCCAGTCAGGAGAGGCATTAGCCTATCGGATCGTCCCCTGCAATCAGGCAGGAGAAGGAACTCCCAGCAACACAGTAGAAGTGCTTGCCTAAAGAGCCAGATATTGGGAGCCTCTCACTTTTGCAGTTGTATTTGTGAATGGAAAATTGCTAATTGCGTATACGCAGTGCGCGCAGCGCTATGGCGAATAGAAAATGGAGCAATCAGCAATTTTATCTTGCTCAATTGTCAATTGTTAATTTGTAATTGCTACATTTGCCAATCACCAGATGCACCCCAGATATTCTCGTTCCCAGTCTCTGGCTGGGAACGGATCCTAGAGGCTCTGCCGTGACATCAGCAAGACCCTTAGAGCGGCTTGTAACCAGAGGCAGGAGCCTCAACTGCGGAGGGGATCGGCACATAGAACAGAGGCGATGTTCGCCCACTGATGTAGCACTCGAAGAGAACTATAATGAAAAGGTAAATCCACAACCCAGATCGCGATCTATGACTGTAAAGATACAAAAACACACAGAGGTAAAGTTCACCTTACCCATTAAGAATATCTCCGAGGATATCAAGTTAGAAGCAGAGAGCAAAGCCAAGGAAGCCTACGTGATGACCTTGCTGCGACATGCGGAGATCAGCGCCGGACTGGCGGCACACCTGCTAGAGATCGATCGGTGGCAACTTTCCGACTTAATGGATCTGTATGACATATCACCGTTTCCGACGCTGACGCTGGAAGAATTAGAGCATGAGGTCGCTCAAGCAAAGCGTACCCTAGAGAAGTACAAGAACCAAAAGAAATGATCGTTGTTTCCGACACTACCCCTCTGAGCGAACTGGCAAAGGTGGGAAAACTGTATCTCCTACGAGATGTTTTTGGAGAGATTATTATTCCTCAAGAGGTCTACAACGAAGTAACCAGAGGAGAGCATCCTGCAGTCAGTGCAGTGAAGTCAATAACCTGGATTTCGGTGCGAACAGTTAGCGATCCTCAAAAAGTATTCGATCTCTTGCTGAGACTAGGTGAAACTGCTGCCATTGTTCTAGCAGAGGAACTGGGTGTAAATCAATTATTGCTCGATGATCGCAAGGCCAAGCTAGTAGCAGAGTCTCGAAACCTGCCTGTTATCGGTACAATTGGTATACTGTTACTTGCCAAAGACGAGGGATTAATTACTAGCATCAAAGAGATTCTGGATAACCTCCGTTCGCGCAGCGTGGCGCAGCCATGCCAAAGGTAAACGCATCAGTCCAAAGCTTTACCAGCAAGTGCTGGCAAAGGCACAGGAGTAGGGCGATCGCCTCACATACATCATCAATAATCAGCAAACCCGGTTTCTAGTTAACTTATCAACTAAGGAGCGACATTTGTTAACAGAAACCCGGTTTCTTGCCGCCCTCTCAGGGGGCCACCCATGGGCGATCGCCACCGGTAGCAGTAGAGTCAGATCTACCCAGATTATCGTTTGTTCGTGGATAATAGTTCGTAGTTAAGGACCTCCAGCGGTGGGCGGTGCCCGCCCTACCATTGACAATTAACCATTACCCAACAAGCAAATTATGGCACTGATAACGAATGGCAAGAAACTGATACGGGACTTGGAGAAAGCCGGTGCTCTGGCCGTCTATGCGCCTCTAGAGGGCGGACATGAAGGACGCTACTTGCGGCGCATCAGGGCCTCCGGCTATGTAGGTCTCTGGATCGCCGCCCGGGGACTGGGAGATTTGCCCATGTATTTGACTGGGGTTCATGGAGTTCGCCCCGCTCACCTGGGTAAAAAGACGATCGGGAATGACGCGGCAGTAGGTTACGTGTATTACATACCGCCGGTGGTGAATACCCAGTTGGAGCAACTGCCTCCCGACTCGAAAGGACTGGTGCTGTGGATCCTGGAAGGGCAGATGCTGTCCTCTAGTGAGATTGAGTATTTGACGATTTTGCCCGCTACCGAACCAAAACTTAAGATCGTCGTGGAGATGGGAGGCGATCGCTTCTTTCGCTGGCAACCCCTGAAAGATAGCTTGGTTGCAGCTTAATCTTTCCGTAGGACGGGCGAGACGCCTGTCCTACCCAGGGAAACCACTATATATAACCTAAGTTGCTACCTACAGAACCCCAATACCAAAATTAGCCAAAATTAGCCTTTAGAGCCTTGTGATTTACTGGATATCTTTGCCAAAAATTGCTGTCTGAGAGGTCGAAATTTTTATAGGTAGCAACTTGAGTTATATATAGAGTGAGGCTGCTAGCCGATCCCCTACATATGTAGTATATGTATAGCTGTGACAAGGGATCGCAGTGCTAAAAGTGCTGAAAGTATTTTCCTGTGAGAATTCATGCCACAGATGACTCGATCGAGTAAAATAGCTCTAGACCTACTCAGATGAGTAGTAATGTATTACGATATAAGGGTGACTTATCTGTACTATCCCTTACAATCCCTCAGACAGGGACACTGGTTCAAGCTCATTTGCGGAGCCAGCTTCCAACATCGGACGGCTGTTAGAAGTTTCGTGTTGGCTTATACCCTTGCCGGTGTTGACTGTATTGATGTGGCGGCTGACCCCGCTGTGGTGGCCGCAGCTAGAGATGCTCTCCAGGTGGCCCAGTCTCTCAGTCAGGCAGCTCAAAAGCGAGGGTTTGCTGGTTGTTCCAGTCAGCCCCTGTTAATGGTGAGTCTCAATGATGGAGAAGACCCTCACTTCCGCAAGGCAGAATTTAACCCCGCGAACTGTCCAGCAGACTGCCCCCGTCCCTGCGAACGGGTTTGTCCGGCAGAGGCGATCGCATTTAATGAAGATAGCTGTTCGGGAGTGATAGACCGACGCTGCTATGGATGCGGTCGCTGTCTGCCCGCATGTCCCAGTCAGCTGATATTTACTCGTTCTTATATATATACTCCCCAGGCGATCGCACCTCTATTACTAGAAACAGGCATAGATGCGATCGAGATCCACACCCAGGTCGGACATTTAGCAGATTTTCGCCGCCTGTGGCAAGCAATAGCACCTTGGGCGGACAAGTTGATTCTAGTAGCAATTAGCTGCCCAGATGGTGCTGACCTCATCGATTATCTGCGGTCATTATATCAAATAATCCAGCCCCTGCCCTGTCAGCTAATCTGGCAAGCAGACGGGCGTCCTATGAGTGGCGATATCGGCGCGGGAACGACTCACGCCACGATTAAATTAGCTCAAAAAGTCATAGCAGCAGGATTACCGGGCTATGTCCAGCTAGCAGGAGGAACTAACAACTACACGGTTAGCAAACTTAGGTCAGCTGGACTCCTATCTCAAGTTGCTGGAGTTGGCTATGGGAGCTATGCCCGGGTCTTGCTATCGCCAATTATAGACCAGCTAGAAACAAGGCTGGAACATAACTCTGATTTTTCGGGCCGTCCGCGGACCGTGCCACCACGCTTGGAATCATTGCCAGAACTACTCTGGCAAGCAGTTGCCGTTGCTCATTCATTAGTTGTTCAACTGAAATCGCCTATGAAAGTGCTTGAAACCTCCCATTTATAGCACGGGGTTAGACTCTGTGCATCTCTTCCGCCTACCCTTTGCTGTCTCACAAACTCTTGATGTACATCAATATGGTGAATCTAAAAATTATAAACAGTTGCGAGCATCAGCTCTCACTGGAATCGCCAGAGGTTGCAGACATTGCTGTCGATCGCATGCAAATTACGGAGGACCTAAATAAGTTGCTAGAAATCCTGCCAGAGTCAATCCGGCATCAGCTGGAGAAACACGAATCGCGGGATAGTTTGATTGAGGTGGTTTTGGATCTGGGCCGACTCCCAGAGGCGCGATTTCCCACCTCGGCGGAGTACATTTCCTCTCATCTGGTCAGCAGTGAAGATTTGAATTATTGCATCCAGCGAGTGGGAAACTTTAGCGGTGATAACCGCGCTGGCATCGAACAAACTCTACACCGGATCAGCGCTATGCGCAATCGCAATGGCGGGATTATTGGTCTGACTTTAAGAGTTGGTCGAGCAGTCTTCGGGACCATTGGCACGATCCGCGACCTAGTAGAAACAGGTCAATCTATTCTGATGCTAGGGCGTCCTGGGGTTGGTAAAACAACTGCCCTGCGAGAAATTGCCCGCGTCCTGGCAGATGAATTGGATAAGCGGGTGGTGATTATCGACACCTCGAATGAAATTGCTGGGGATGGTGATATTCCTCATCCTGCGATCGGTCGCGCCCGCCGGATGCAGGTTGCCCGCCCGGAACTCCAGCATCAGGTGATGATTGAAGCGGTGGAAAACCACATGCCGGAAGTGATCGTGATTGATGAAATTGGTACGGAATTGGAAGCTCTAGCAGCTCGGACGATCGCGGAACGGGGAGTGATGCTGGTGGGAACTGCTCACGGAAATCAGATCGAAAACCTGATTAAAAACCCTACCCTTTCTGACTTAGTGGGTGGTATCCAGGCAGTAACTCTCGGAGATGAGGAGGCGAAACGGAGGCGTTCTCAGAAAACTGTGTTGGAGCGTAAGGCACCACCGACATTTGAAATTGCTGTGGAAATGCTGGAAAGGCAGCGTTGGGTGGTACACGAACGGGTAGCAGAAACGGTTGATAGTTTGCTGCGGGGCATTAAACCCAATCCTCAGGTGAGAACTGTGAGTGAAACGGGTAAAGTTGTGATTACTCACGCGCTATCAACTGCCCCAACGGAAAGTATTGCAGGTAACTCCCAGGCGGCGTCTCTTGGGATAGCTAGTCGCACAAAAGAGGAGACGCCGCGCGTTCCTTTCCCAGGAGCAAATGGTTGGCGGGCATCTGGGCAGATGAGGCCAGTGCCGAATCAGCCATTGTTATCTGAGGCGCAGATGTTCGAGCAGATGCTGGATGAATCGGCAGGAGGGCAAGATGATTTCTTTGCTCACACTTTACCAGACCAGACATTTGATTTGACAAGCGCTTACGGTCCGAATGGGGAAGATTGGCCCCTGCATGTTTATCCCTATGGGATTAGCCGCCACCAGCTAGAACAGACGATCCGCACCCTGAAATTACCAGTAGTCTTGATCGAGGATATTGATAGTGCGGATGTGGTTTTGGCCCTGCGATCGCATGTCAAGAACCACAGCAAGTTAAAGCAAATGGTCAAGTCCCGTCAGGTGCCGCTGCACACTCTCAAGTCCAATACCGTACCGCAGATTGTCCGCGCCCTCAAGCGCTTGCTGGATATGGACGACATGAGTGCGGCATCAGTGGATCTGAATCTGTTTTCTGCTAGCGGTACCGATGACGAGATTGAAGCCCTCGAAGAAGCTCGACTGGCCGTGGAGCAAATCGTGATTCCCAAGGGACAACCGGTGGAACTGCTACCCCGCTCTGGGAAGGTGCGCAAGATGCAACACGAGTTAGTGGAACATTATCGGCTCAAGTCTAATAGTTTTGGTGAAGAGCCTAACCGGCGTCTGCGGATTTATCCGGCTTAGTCGCCCCACAGCCCCACCCACATCCCCACCCACATCCCCCACCCACATCCCCACCCACATCCCCACCCTTTAGGGTGGGGCTACAGGAACAAAGCCCGCCTGCGCGGGCTTTAGAGGTTTTATGGGGAATGGTTCTTTTTTGGTGCGGCAAATTTATTTTAAATTTGTTGCTAAAATGCGAGACTTGGTGCTACAGTAATATTTTAGTGGCTGAAAATAATCAGACCCTCTCTGGAGAGGTGGCCGAGTGGTTGAAGGCGCAGCACTGGAAATGCTGTTTAGGTAACACTAACGAGGGTTCGAATCCCTCCCTCTCCGTTCTCTAGTCCCAGGGGCGACATCACGAGGCGAGGCGTATCTGCCGGCGATCGCCCCGTTCACTTTAGTGCTTGCCTGCCGTTCGTAGGCACAGCTCACCAGTCGTCTGGGGTCGTTCGTAGTAAGCACTTTAGTGCTTGCCTGCCGTTCGTAGGCACAGCTTACCAGTCGTCTGGGGCGATCGCCTCCGAATGCACCGCCCACCAGGCAGATGGGGCGATCGCCAAGGAAGAATATGATGTGTAAAGATTTTTTAAAGAAGGAAAAAATAGAAGAAGTTATGTTAAAGTTAATAAACGGAGCTAGACAACCGCAAAAAGCAGGTAAGGTTGTGAATCGAGAGGAAGTGTTTATTTGAGTTTAGAGCGGACTAATTTAGATGAAATTCGACAGGAGATTGCTACAATAGCCAGTCGATATGGAGTTTTTCAATGTGTTGAATGCAGTCAAGCAATCAAAGAATTCTTGACAAGCATAAAGGTAAAGGGGAAGCAAGTCAAGCTTGATTTAGGAAGACGGGATCTACCTTGGTCGGTGATTTACGATCTCAAAAGAGAGCAGCAAATTGCTACTAATGGCTACCATGAAGGAATATCAATTACTATTGACGGTGAAGAAATGATTTTTGATAATATAGATAGTAGTGGCGTTAGGAGAGAGGAATGGTCACAGCTTGTTCAGTAAATAAGTGTAACGCTTTTGTGATAAACTGGGGCTACACTCAATTCAGACCAGATTCACTCATGA
>JACOMV010000160.1 GCA_014324065.1 Hormoscilla sp. SP12CHS1
TGAGTGAATCTGGTCTGAATTGAGTGTAGCCCCAGTTTATCACAAAAGCGTTACACTTATTTACTGAACAAGCTGTATCATCTGGGATGATGTCATCTGGGATGTCGATCGTGAGAAGCATAGTAATTTTTTCCCTACAGTCTCATGAATCTGAACTGGAGTTGGAGAAGTGTTTTCGAGAAATCATTTCATCCAGAAGAAATTATTCCAGAGGGACATTTCTGTATTGAATCTTAAACCAAGAGCCACTTTCCATATAAACCTCAAGCACTTCAAGTTTTTTTACATCAGAAGCGACCCCAGGGAAAGTAAATATGACTGGTGTTTCTATTTTTGAATACAGTTCTATACTACTCCCTCCATTAGCAATTTTGACCGACCTTGCTTCGTATATATAATTGCCTTTCTCTACAATCTTGCTGTCACTTCTTGATGCTCCAAATCCCAGATCTCCAGCATTGTTAATAACAGAAAAATGACAACTTATGTCTTTAGTTCCACCCTTCCTGCAACCGTTAAATTTTATTGCCAGTCTGTCAACTTCAATTGCTCTGTTAATATTTTTTACTGAAATTGTTCCGGAGGGTGGGATTTGTTCGATCGCCACAGGAGTCAGAACTATCTGAGGGCCATCATCCTCCCATCCAACTCTAATACCATTGTCCCAAGCGAGCTTTGCAGCACCAAGAGCAATAGATAGAGTAAGTCCCAATGCCAAAGAAAAAGAAACAGTTTTTTGGTTGTCTGAAAATATTTAAACTGAATGATTTATTTGTTTGATTCCCGCCTGTATTTCTATTTTGATTTGCCATAATTTCCCCTTTTTAGACAAATTTATTAAAGGCAATTCATCAATTCATTCCAAGGTATTGCTTATCCGTTAGTTTCCCTATTCCTCTCCCCAACCTAATAATTCCCAGTAGCAGTAAGGTGGGCGGTGCCCACCCTACGAATTTTAACGCTTGATATCGGCTATCTGACGTTGTTTAGTACCGTCTGATGTTGCTGTTCGGCTTATGAACGATAAAGCTGAGCACCTGGCACTGCTTAATGTTGTCAAACCCCATGACGCGGATAAAGCAATCGCGGTAATCAGTACGACAAGCATCGATTTCTGCCATCACTTCATTGACAGTTCTCGCATGGAACAGGGGCAATTTCCACATGGTCCAGTAGTGCATTTCTGGTGCAGAGCTTTCGCTGAATTCCACACCAGCGATGTAACCTTGATCCAGAATGTACTGGATTTGATTTTTCATCTGCGCGTCTGACAGCGGTGGCAGATAGGAAAGTGTTTCGTAACGACGTTCTTTGGCAAGAGTTTGCATGATTTGCGTGATGATTGTTGTAGGACCTTCTAATTATCTTAACTAACCCGATTCCTTATCCGGGTCAGCTTCCTGTTCTGGATAAGAGCTGAGATCGGATATATTCAGTTGCGTAATCCGCTCCAGATACTGACGGCGGTGTCCCATATTTGCCTGTTGAATGCCCGATCGCACCATTTCTGGTAAATACTCGGTCACCTCTTCGGCCAGATGTTGCCGCACCGTCATGATCCGGAACGCCAGTTCCTGGTGGTTGCTCGTGAGTAACTCTTCCAAGTAAGCTTCTCCATCCTGAATTTTTCCAGTTGTCGAAAAGCCATTTAGCCAAATTGCTAGACCTGGATTTGTTTCCCGCAACTGACTGACCACAATGCGCACTGCTTGATAGGTCAAGTAACTAGCTAGCACGCGCGTCGTGTCTTTCGCAACTTGTTTAATATCCATGTGACCCCAGTCTCTTAACCGATGCTGTAGGGCGGGCCGAGTGCCTGCCCCCAATACCATTCCGACTCTATTAGACGGTATCCATTGCCTCGAACTCGAACTTGATTTCCTTCCACAGTTCGCAGGCAACTGCCAATTCCGGACTCCACTTGCAGGCTTCGCGGATCACATCGCCACCTTCGCGGAACAGGTTGCGACCTTCGTTACGAGCTTGAATGCAAGCTTCCAAAGCCACCCGGTTAGCAGTAGCACCGGGAGCGTTGCCCCAGGGGTGACCCAGGGTGCCGCCGCCGAATTGCAGGCAAGCATCGTCGCCGAAGATTTCTACCAGTGCCGGCATGTGCCAGACGTGAATACCGCCAGAAGCTACGGGCATGACACCAGGCATGGAGGCCCAGTCTTGGGTGAAGTAAATACCCCGTTCCCGATCGCGTTCGATGTGGTCTTCCCGCATCAAGTCCACAAAGCCCATGGTGATGCCTTTTTCCCCTTCCAGCTTACCCACCACAGTCCCGGAGTGCAGGTGGTCGCCACCGGACATCCGCAAGCACTTGGCCAGCACCCGGAAGTGAATGCCGTGGGCCTTCTGCCGGTCTATCACGGCGTGCATGGCCCGGTGGATATGTAGTAGCAGACCGTTGCGACGGCACCACTTGGCCAGGGTAGTGTTGGCCGTAAAGCCACCGGTGAGGTAGTCGTGCATGACGATCGGGGTACCCAGTTCCTTGGCGTACTCGGCCCGTTCCAGCATTTCCTCACAGGTGGGGGCAGTAACGTTCAGGTAGTGACCTTTTATTTCACCGGTTTCCGCCTGGGCTTTCTCGATCGCCTCTTGCACGAAGGAGAAGCGATCGCGCCAGCGCATGAAGGGCTGAGAGTTAATATTTTCGTCGTCCTTAGTGAAGTCCAAACCGCCACGCAAGCATTCATAGACCGCGCGACCGTAGTTCTTGGCCGACAGACCTAGCTTGGGTTTAATTGTACAACCCAGCAGCGGACGTCCGTACTTGTTGAGCTTATCCCGTTCTACCACTATCCCGTGGGGCGGACCTTGGAAAGTCTTCAGATAGGAGATCGGGATGCGCAGGTCTTCCAAGCGCAGGGCTCGTAAGGCTTTGAAGCCAAATACGTTCCCCACGATGGAGGTTAACATATTGGTGACCGAGCCTTCTTCAAACAGATCCAGGGGATAGGCAACAAAGCAGATGTACTGGTTATCTTCACCCGGAACCGACTCAATATCATAGCAGCGACCTTTGTAGCGGTCCAGGTCCGTCAACAGGTCCGTCCACACTGTCGTCCATGTACCAGTGGAAGACTCGGCTGCTACCGCCGCACCTGCTTCTTCTGGAGGAACTCCCGGCTGAGGCGTGACGCGGAAAGCCGCCAGAATATCTGTATCTTTGGGCGTGTAGTCTGGGGTGTAATAGGTCAATTTATAGTCTTGGACCCCGGCTTTATACCCAGCTTTTGTCTGAGTTGTGGTTGTACTGTAAGACATGAAATCCCTTACCTTGACTTATTTTCTTCGCTAGTTCTTCAGAATATATCAATATGCTCTCTCCCGCCGTCTCAACTTCTTGATTTGCAAATAATCCTTACTTATGTTTACCTTTTTTTATATTTCGCAATCTTCTTGACAAAAATAACTTTTACTGTATCGGCATATTTCACGGCATTATGGACATATACCCCCCCGACCCTGCCCGACAGTTGGGGGAGCGGGGAGGGCTTTGCCTGGGAACCAGCTTGACAAAACTTCATGAAAAGCAATAAGATTGCCGATCGATGTCTGAGGGGTTTTTGCATCACTGCGCGAGGAGGAGGCCCAGCGCCTGTAGCCGTGGCGAAGCATCTTCTGCATCCCGATTTTTCCCTGGAACAGCGGAGGGTTCCCGGAGCGTAGACATCTCTGCTGAGGGGCTAGACTTTGGGCTTATGGCAGTTACAATCGCGAAATTGAGGCAATGGAAGCAGCAGGGACGGGCGATCGTCACCCTGACAGCCTGGGATTATGCCTTGGCCCAGTTGTTGGATGCATCTGGTGTGGATGTAATTCTGGTGGGAGACTCCCTGGGGATGGTGGCCTTAGGTTATGAAACGACGCTGCCAGTGACGCTGGAAGAGATGCTGCACCATGCTAAGGCAGTGCGGCGGGGGGTGAAGCAAGCATTGGTAGTCTGCGATCTGCCGTTTTTGAGCTATCAGGAGAGTCCCTCGCAAGCCCTGCACTCAGCTGGCAGGGTGCTGAAGGAAACCGGTGCTGGGGCAGTGAAGTTGGAAGGGGGATATCCCGCGATCGCAGAAACTGTGGCACGTCTGGTAAATGCTGGCATTCCGGTGATGGGCCATGTGGGCTTGACGCCTCAATCCGTGCGTCTGCTGGGTTATCGCCAGCAAGGAAAGACCCCAGTAGAGGCAGAAAGAATCCTCCAAGAGGCGATCTCCCTAGCAGATGCCGGTGCTTTTGCACTCATCTTAGAGCATGTTCCCAGTGAGTTGGCCGCAACCATTACGGAACAACTACCAATTCCCACCATTGGCATTGGTGCCGGTCCCCACTGCGACGGACAGGTCCTAGTTACCGCTGACTTGCTGGGCCTTTCCGATCGCATGCCGCCCTTTGCTAAGTCCTATGCCAATTTGCGCCAGACTATTACCCAGGCGGTACAAGATTTTGGTACCCAGGTGCGCGATCGGGAGTTTCCCTAGTTTCAGCAATGTTTCAAAAACATGGCGAACAGGGCTGCGTGTCCTGCGCGTATTATCGCATGTTAATATAGCAATCCTATTTGATTTTTGAACTAAAAGATGGGTACACTGCAAGTTTGAGAATTGAGAATTGAGAAAGGTAGATTTATTTATGTCCATTAGCCCCGTAATTAGCACTATTCGCAATTAATACTGTTTCATTCGCCAAGAAAAAAGTTAGCGAAGTCTGCTCCCTAAAAGATGCCCTCTAACCAGGTAAGATGCTCATAAACAGGGTTCTTGAATAAACTCTGTTTCTCAAATTTGACATGGTAATTGCTATATTATAGATATTGACAGAGGCGATAAATACTCAGTATTTTTTATATGCAACTCAGGGATAATTAAGGAAAATATCAGAAGATAGCAGCAGTATAACTCTATACAACAATGCCAAAAATTGCTAAAATAGCACTGGGTATCGGGGCGATCGCGACCCTAAGTTTAAGTGCAATAGTAGTGCAAGCGGGAGGTTGGGACAACTTCAAACTGCGTTACTTTTCCCTCACCCAGCATCTGCACGACCAGAATAAAGAACTGTCCGACTTGCAAGCACAAAACATCGACCCCGAGAAAAACACTCGCATTGACTTAAGCCAAATTATGAATGGCGGACCCCCCAAAGATGGAATTCCTTCTATAGATAACCCCAAGTTTGACACAAAGGACACCACGCATTTTGGTCCCGAAGAGTTAGTCATCGGGGTAGTAGTCAACGGAGAAGCCAAAGCCTATCCCTATGGTATCATGAATTGGCATGAAATAGTTAACGACAGCATTGGCGGCGTCAATGTCAGCGTTTCCTACTGTCCCCTCTGCGACACCATGTTAGCAGTCAAGCGGGGGAACAATACCTATGGCGTCTCTGGGAAACTCTATCAAAGCTGTCTGGTAATGTACGATCGGGCCTCTGACAGTCTTTACGCCCAACCTTGGGGTTTGGGAGTAGTGGGAAGCAAAGTCAACCAACGATTAGAGAGAATACCAGTAGTTAAAACCACCCTGTCCGCTTGGTTAGGCAAATATCCCAACAGCAAAATACTCTCCACAGACACAGGTTATAGCCGCAATTACCAGGGCTATCCCTACGGCAGTTATAATCAAGACAAGCGACTGGTATTTCCCGTCCGCTATCAAGACCAACTGCAACATCACCCCAAGGAAATTATCTCTTATGTGTGGGAACATGACCAACAGACGCCCAACAACCAGTTTTCCGGAACTAGTCTCGAGTTCGTTCATGCAGAAATTGAAAAACTGGGGGAAAAAGTAGTACAATACAACGGTAGGTAAATCCGCGTGCGCTGGGATAAAGAGTTGAAAACGGTGTCAGTCGAAGAACTAGACGGGACAACCATACCCAGTTCCACCGCCTTCGCCTTCGTGTATCCCGCATTCTTTGGTGATCGCGGTTTTGTGAATGGCCATAACAATTAACAATTATCCCTACAGAGAACCTGCCGCATTTGCTGCATATTTTTAGGCATTTCCAACTACAGGGCCTGTTGAATGAAGACCGCAGGAATGGGAAAAGTAGGAGTAGCTTGCACCTTGTAGGTGATTAAAGTACCATCGCTGTAATCTTCAAGATCCAAGTCAGCAGAAAAATTCTCAAAAGTGCCAGATTCCAGGCGGAACTGGATCTGTCTCGAGGGAATTTCGGTGACCTGGAGGTAGATTTCCACTCAGGCCGAGAATAAGATAAAATTCTTGCAGCCCACCTGGTGAATGCGTTTGCCACCCTGTCGGTCTCGTGGCGGCAATACCCGCGATCCAGTGAGGCTGCTGCTGCTTCGCCACGGCACTCAGCGATCTGACGCAAAAACCCCTCAGACATCGACGGCTCATAACCTCGCAGCCGCTCCCCCCCAAACCCCCTCTTGCGTTCCCAGGGGTCGCCGGTGGGAACGAGGGGGGGCAATCAGGCGCCCTCCAACTTAGCGGCTTACCATTACTCACATAATTCAAAACAATCTTGAAAGCCTTATGGTGCAAAGGTTTCGAGGCGTGAATCAAGGCTTAGGGCTTGACTTTTTGCGCCATGTGAGTTCTCGATCAATTGTGGAACAGGCACAGAATCGGATTAATCTGCGCTAGCATCGCCTAGGGATGGTCAAATTCAGGATACAGGTAGCGTCCTCCCATACGGGCGCATCTCACTTTTGCATGAAGTGGTTGGTTCGTAGTTCGTAGTTCTTAGTTTGTAGTTATTTTAACGCCTAGATCGTACTACAATTGCTCGAAAGATAAGACATCTGCAAATATGGGATGCTCCCTCCCATACCCACGTCTCGACACATCAGTTACAAATTGACAGTCTGGGTCTAGGATAAACTGGTAAACTGTAGAAATTGAGTATAAATAACTATGAGAACCTTAATTTCAACCGACCGCTCTCTAGTGACCGGTGCAGAACGACCTGTGGCGGCCTGCAAAAATGCTGTCCGATTAACTGGCCGTGGGGGAAGTCATTATATCAAGTAGATCAGCAAGTCAAGTTCCTGCATCTGCAAGCGGAAGTAGAATCCCTCTGGCAGCAGTTGCAAGTGCTCAAACAACAAAGACAGGCATCCCAGGAGGCCAAAGTACTCGCTAGTACTGTAACGGTAGCCGAAGAATAGGATAAAAAGCGTTGTTGTCTGTTTGCTGTGATATAAAAAATAAAGCCTTCCAGCCTGCTGGGCAGCTTGTGGGCAACAACCAGAACCTACGAGGAATGGCCTGAGTAACTGGTGGCCAGTAACATGATTGTGATGTGTAAGGAGAAAGCATCGATTAATGACAGCATCTATAGTTAAGCCGCAAACCGATGAACCGCAGGCTTCCCCGCGGTTGAAAGACATCATTAAAACCTTGCCGCGAGAGGTTTTCCTCAAGAACAGACGCCAAGCCTGGACTACTGTAATTATTAACGTGCTGCTGGTGATATTGGGATACGTCGGTCTGGCGATCGCGCCCTGGTTTCTGTTACCGCCCCTATGGATATTTACGGGGACAGCGCTGACGGGTTTCTTCGTGTTGGGTCACGACTGCGGCCATCGGTCCTTTGCCAACCGGAAATGGGTAAATGACCTAGTAGGACATTTAGCATTTCTACCCTTGATTTACCCCTTCCACATCTGGCGGATCCTGCACAATAAACACCACGCACACACTAACAAATTAGGGGGAGAGGACACGGCGTGGGAACCCTTTAAGCCAGAATTTTACGATAACTTTGGCGCCGTAGGGAAGTGGTTTTATCGGAGAATTCGGGGTCGGTTTTGGTGGGTAGGGTCAATTGCCCACTGGGGAATCCTCCACTTTAACTGGTCTCAGTTTGAAGGCAAAGAGCGACAGCAAGTTAAACTGTCGGTGTTTGTGGTGTTGATTGGTGGGGCGATCGGGTTTCCAGTTCTGATTGCCACCACAGGTATCTGGGGTTTGGTAAAATTATGGTTAATACCCTGGTTAGTTTACCACTTCTGGATGAGCACCTTTACGATCGTCCACCATACATCACCAGAAATTTCCTTCACCACAGCAGACAAGTGGAATGAGGCTTTAGCTCAACTTGAGGGGAGTGTTCACTGCGACTATCCCCGCTGGGTAGAATACCTCTGTCATGATATCAACGTTCACGTCCCCCATCATATTTCCACAGCGATTCCTTTCTATAACTTGCGCTTAGCTCATCGCAGCTTGAAGGAGAACTGGGGGGATTATATCAAGGAACGTCAGTTCTCTTGGTCTTTAATGAAGCAGATTACAGACACCTGCCACTTGTATGACCCGGACGCCTGCTATAAGTCTTTCGGTGACTACCGCGCTAGCAAATAACGGCTAATTCTGCTGTTGGGTGAAGTATGCAGGTTGAAGGGTGTAATTCGATCGGGAAGTAAAAAATGAGACTTGCTCCTTCATACTTTATACTTCACCCAATCAGAAATCACGGCGTAATTTTGAGAAAAATAAAATGGGGATTGAATTAATCAAATCTCTTAAATCAGCAGGAGTTAAATTTATGCGTGTAGCTTTTTGCGATCACGCCAATGCGATCCGCGCCAAGGCTATTCACCTGGAGATCCTCGCAGAAAACATGGACGGGTGCATCCCAGTTTTGCTTCTTGAGAATCGAGAATTGAGAATTGAGAATCGAGATCGGGGCTATTTTCCATTCTCCATTGGCTCTTCTCCATTCGCAATTAGCATAACTTAATGCCAAAATGCTGGCATCTCAATGCTCCCGAAGACATCTGGAGACCTGTAAGATTTTAATTTACTATTAAAATCTTACCTCATTACTGGACAAACTGTCCGATGACTGTGTTATTATAGCATCAAAGCCCGTGCGCTCTCTGGTTAAATCGCTGAAGCCCTTATGATATCTACAATTTACCAGATTAATCTTAGAAGCATATACACCCCGCGTTCCCAGGCAGCGCCTGCGGAGAGGAGAGCAGCCAGGGAACGAGGATGCCCAGACCCTCTCTGGTTCCGTACCAACTTAGCCTGGTTAGCCAGATAACTAAGGCAAGTATGAGCAAAACTAAGCCAGGTATGAGCAAAACTAAGCCAGGTATGAGCAAAACTAAGCCACCTGGACTATCGTCTTCAGCAGTGCCATTTGAGCCTCAGCCCGTTGCAACTCCAGAGTCTTTTGCTTCAGGAGTTCATAGGTCTCTACCGCCCGTTGCACCACCCCCTTCAACTCATTCGGGTCCCAAGGCTTAGTAATGTACTTATAGGTGCGAAACGTTCGGGTGTAAATAGTTAAGGATTCGGTTCATCCTAACTGGTCTCATCTGCCAGAACTATGACA
>JACOMV010000161.1 GCA_014324065.1 Hormoscilla sp. SP12CHS1
GGGTTTAACTAGGTTCTCCCGTCACGAACCGCCCGAGGTTTGGCACATTTTAGTCGATTATCGACCACTGTTAAAGGGCCAAATTTCATGGGACAAGGCCAGGGAGGAGTAATCCAAACAATGGCTGCTGATGACAACAGCTTACCAACCAGTAGCCGGATGCGGTGAAAATCGCAAGTCCGGTTTCAAAAGGGAGGGTTGAGAGGCGACTCTCAGCTCGACCCCGACCGGAAATATGCTGATAATCGGGCTGGTATTACACTACACTACACTAGCACCTCAAAAATCAATGGGAATAAAACAGGCAATTACTAACATCTTATTATTTGGGCAGGATTCTCAGTCGGGTATGCTCTTGCGCGGAGGAAATGGACACGACCAGCGGTAACATGGTATCCGGGTCTTTCGATGCCTTCCGGATGCAACGCAGGCAACCCCACCGTTCCGGAAAAATCAGGCATCGCGGCGAGATTGGGATTAGACCATGCTGGCGCCAGTGCCAGCTCCCCGGGTAACGAACCCTCCGCTGCCCAGTTCCCTTGCATATGTCCACTCAATCCCAATATCCCCTTCGATATCTCTGCCAGAGCTCTTGTCCCGACATGGCTGCCAGCTCCCCGGGTAACGACCCCTCGGCTACGCAGTACGCGGACGGCACACAGGAGACGTCGCTGTCGCAATTGCCGAATTCGAAAGCTTGTTCTATTCTCATTTTCTCTTCCTTTTATTGTCACCCCAAGCCTGCCCGGATGCTGTCGGGAGCCAGTGGGTGCATCTCATATTTGCAAATCTATCTGTAGGGGCGAAGCTAAGGAGCGATAAATGATAACACAAAGCGACAGATATTATCTCCGCCCGTGCGAAAGTGAGATGCACCCGGAGCCAGTCGCCGAATGTTAATTTTCTCTTAAAATATTAAAATTATATTAAGCTGTAGTCGTTAATACATAATTCAGATAAATTTTGCAGAAATTGTTCGATCTCAGCTGGCAAGGGTTGGCGAGTTCTGCTAGCTGGATCGATGCAGACATGTTTGGTGATGGCGATCGCGACGAAGCGATCGGCCAGTTGAACTTGGTAGGCCAGTTCAAAGTTATCCTCACTCTGCTGCCGGAGAGTGAGGTGAATCAGTAGGCGATCGCCGCAGCAGATCGGACGGCGCAAGTCAACACTGGTGTGAACAATGGGAAAAGCAGTAGCTGGGTTAGAGAAAAAGGACTTAAGGTCAATGCCAGCAGCGGCCAAGGCTGCTTCGTAGGTTTCGTGACACATACTCAAGACATTGGCAAAGTAAACAACGCCAGCAGCATCAGTATCGGCAAATCTAACAGTTCTGGTATATTTGAAGGACATCTGTTAATGGTGAATTGAGAATGATGATTGCGGTTATCAACTAACAACTAACAACTAACAACTGACAACTCTGCTTGGAGAAAGTAAACAAATTGTCTGGCCAATCGCCCTGTTCTGCCATTATGGCGGGTGGCCCAGGGCGCGATCTTCTAAATCTTCCCTGGGAAGGGAAATGCCAGCTTGGGTGGCCATATGGCGAACAATTTCCAAGTAAGTGTTCTGGTTAGGGGGTGAAAAAGTGAGGGTTAAACCGAAGCGATCGCTAAAAGAAAGCTTTGACTGCATAGTATCCCAAGCATCTACAAAGATAATAAACTTCTGAGGATTACGTGCGCTACGATGTAATCGGTCAGCGTCGTTCGCGTAGGACCGGTAGCCTCTGTCAGCGGAGGGTTCGTTACCCGGGGAGCTGGCGCTCGCAGCGGAGGGGGCCCGGAGCGTGTAATCCTTTTGGCCAGGATATCAACTACTTTTGACCACACCCCAAGGTGACCAGGGCAAGCGCAAGGAAAATTGTGCATGTGGTGGGTATTGCGCCTCGATGTCTCGGGAGTAGTGCGTTCCCAGGCGGAGCCTGGGAACGAGGCACTCTCCCGAGACATCGAAGAAAATTGCGAGTGGACTGTGCCCTATTCGCAATAAAAAGGCAATCATTCTCATGATAGTTGATAATAGATGCCCCAAGCATATGATTCTTGCGCTTACCCTGCCAAGGGGACTAGGGCGATCTCGCCCGTTGGTGGCAATGGCCTTGACGATCGGTTAAAATTGACTTGACGTCTCAGCTGTGGTCGGACCGGCGAAAGGAATTGGGGACAAAACTATGGATAGCAGCAATGACTTTCTCAAGCAGATCCTGTTACTAGGGGTAGGAACGACATCTCTGGCAGCAGAGAAAATCAAGCAGGTGAGCGACGAATGGGTGAAAAACGGGACAATAAATCCCGAACAGGCCAAGAACATGGTAGACGAGTTGATAGAACAACTCAAGTCAGAACAGGGAAACTTAGACGCTCAGATGCAGCGACAACTGCGTAACATATTAATGGATCTAGGGGTACCGCGCCAATCAGAAATGGATGAGTTGCGGGGGCGTCTAGACCGTTTGGAGCGTCAGGTGCGAGACTTAGAGAATAAACTCTGGCGTTAGCGGTGTCTCCTGGTCGGGAGATGTCCCCCCAGAGGACGCGCTAATCGCACTACCCTCGAGACATCGTAGTCACACTATCCAGGAGACACCGAAAGAGAGTTGATGTTAGGTAGTACAGGAGAATCATGCGCTCAATATCGATCGCGGGAGCAGTAATAGTAGTCTGCGCTATAGTGCTGTTAGTTACTCAGCTGAGTGGCGATCGCGCTAATGTAGCTCAGACAACAAGTGTACCCGAAGCTGGAATCACTCAAACAGTAAGTAATATGTCTAATCTTGACGAAGCAGTGACGACCCCATCAGGGTTAAAATACATTGAAATCGCTCCCGGAGAAGGCGTGAGTCCCGAAAAGGGTCAGAAAGTTACGGTCCATTATACAGGCACCCTGGAAGATGGCAGCAAATTCGACAGTTCGCGCGATCGGAACGCACCTTTTTCCTTCAAAATCGGTGTGGGACAGGTAATCAAAGGTTGGGATGAGGGAGTAGGAACGATGAAAGTGGGCGGACGCCGCCAATTAATTATCCCTCCAGAGTTAGGTTACGGTGCTAGCGGTGCGGGTGGGGTGATTCCTCCCAATGCTACCCTGATATTTGATGTCGAACTGCTGAAGATCGGCTAGAATTAATCAAGTCCCTCGCGATTAAGAGCGATCGCGAGGGGCGAGGTTGCGAAAGCGAGTCAGATGGGAGTCAAACAATAGCTTCACCACCCCAGTGGGACCGTTGCGATGCTTGGTAATAATCACCTCGGCAATGTTGCGATCGGGGGTATCAGGATTATAATATTCATCACGATAGAGCATCAAAATTAGATCACTATCTTGCTCGATCGATCCAGACTCCCTTAAATCAGACATCATCGGGCGTTTATTATTGCGAGATTCGACGCCGCGAGACAGCTGGGAAAGGGTAATCACAGGGACATTCAGCGATCGGGCCAAACCTTTGAGTTGACGGGTAATGCGGGATAACTCCTGTACTCGATTATCACTAGCGCCTTCCATGAGTTGCAAGTAATCGATCAAAATTAAACCCAAAACACCACCCTGTTCGGCTTGCAGGCGGCGGGCTTGCGATCGCATCTGACTTACTGTTTGATTAGGAGTATCATCAATAAAAATCGGCAAATCAGAGAGGGTACTCAGGGCAGTACTTAAAGGTCCCCACTCCAGTTGAGTGATGCGGCCCGATCGCAAGCGATTACTTTCAATATTCGCCTCACTAGATAGCAAACGCATCACCAACTGTTCGCAGGACATTTCCAGACTAAAGATGGCGATCGGCAGCTTTGGCTTGGCAGCAATAGAACGAGCAATATTGAGAGCAAAGCTAGTATTATGAACGCAAATATCATTAGCAACGAAATTGTGCGTCTCAGGAATCGTCAAATCATACACCTGCTGCCAGCCGACCGGTACTATAGAGACAATTTCATCCCAGTATACATCAGAAGTAGCTAACTGTTGTAAGGGCCGATTATCTAAAGCCCTTGCCCATGTTAGAAGTCTCTCTCGCGATAAAACCCGTTTGCCAACATGGATATTGCTGCATACCCTAATTCCAGCCCGTTGTGCTAAAACACTCCAAGGTTCATTTCCCTTAGCTGCTGCTATCACCTGCCAAATGTCTACAGGAATTAGAGCGCAGTTATTTTGATGGCCAGCTGCTTGCACTAAAGACAAGTTCTCTTGTTTACCAAAGATCCCAATTTCACAAATAAAAGTCCTGATTGATTCTGAGTCAGTAATATTTAGCTGCCAAGCGCGGGGATCTTTGTAGTTAAAAGACCTTTTTTTAAGAACTGCAATAATGCCAAACCGGAGTAAAAGATGTTGTATTTGTCGTGCCAGTTCCTCGCTAGCTGTAGCAGAGCCCACCTGGGACTGACCGCTTGCGTAGACTGTCACCCATCCATCGGTAGAAAACAGACGGTTGAGGAAGAGAGCAAGCTGTGATCGTTTCAACTTAAAAACAACTGGAGGGACAGTCTTAGTATGTGCTTTCTTGCCCCACAGACCTAATTCTTGTAACCAAAGCGTCAGGGTATTTTTGCTGTTTTTACTAATTGCGGCAAGTCCATGAGGCGCAAGTTTTTCGGGATCTACTTGCAGAAACTCGCATAGCTGACTAAAGGTTTCTTGATTCGGTACGCAGCCTCCTTGCTGCCACAGACAAACCAAAGACCCACTGACTCCCACCGCTTGAGCCAGTTTTTTATTGGATATCGATTTGGACTGCAGAATTGTGCGCAGACTACTGCCAAAAAGCTGTCGGTTTTTCGCAATGAATTCTAAATCAGCTGTAACATAAAGGCTGGGCTTGCGCGTACCCTGTGAAGTTTGATAAGTAACTTTTAGGCCCGGTAACAAAGAGACAGCTTGAACAAAATCTTTTTGCAGTCTCTGGTTGCCGTTGGTAAACTTGGGTGAAGCACCTAGTAGGCACCCTCTACCCCCAATTAGGTACGCTAACAGCTTAATTCGACAGTCAGGGAGAGATTCTGTGCCAAAAACTTCCAACCGGCGAGGAACAGCAATGCGATCTCCCCTTTTAAGTTTCCCAAGCTGCTGCCATCCATTAATAGTTAAGAAAGGATGAGTAATTGTCGTTTCAACCACCCGTCCCAGTCGAGTTTGAACGCGAAATACAGGCTTGATGCCATCATCCACAAAAGCAGATGGTGAAGTGATGCCAAATTTTCTATCTTCCCCGAGAGTCAGCAATTGGGCTTGACGCCGCTGATATATTTCGGCAATGGTAGCCACTTCGCCAGTTGCCAGCAATATAACCGCATTAGACGCCAAACATTTTCCCATAGACGGTCTACCCGCCACAATAATCAAATCAGAACGTTGAAAACCGCCAGTGAGCGCATCCAAGTCATAGAAACCGCAGGGAATACCCGGTAAAGCCGTCCCCTGATTTTGGATTTCAATTTCTTGAAAAGCACCGATCAGGGTTTTGGAGATGGGAACTAGACCCTGCTGGAAACGATCCGTCCGCAGGTCAAAAATCTTCTGTTCGGCCCGGTCCATCACAACTTCTAACTCTGTGTGCGTCTCGAACCCCAGCCCCACAATATCATCACCAGCACGAATCAACTGGCGACGCAGGTACTTGTCCATCACCAGTTTCGCGTACTCGTCAATATTGACAGCACTGACAGTACGGTCCACCAGTTGAGCCAACTTGCTCATCCCCCCCACCTGGTCGAGCATCTTTTGGTCAGACAGCCAGGTAGTGACAGTAGTCAGATCCGTTGGTTTCCCTTCATTCTGGAGAGTAAGGGCGCAGCGATAGAGGTGCTGATGAGCTTGCAGAGAAAAAGCCTCTGGGCGCAGGATATCCGCCACCCGACCGATCGCCTCTGGATCCAGGAGAATGCCACCTAAGATATCTTCCTCCGCTTGGATGTTTTGGGGAGGCAGGCGATCGCCTGCCACTTGAAAATCTGGTTCATCTACCATAGTCGTAGGGTGGGCCGCGCCGTACCCTCTTTAACCCGCTACCATAGCCCTAGGGTGGGCGGTGTCCACCAGTACCCACTATCCACCAAGTACCCACTATCCACTAAGTACCCGCAGCCCCGGACAGTGGGCCGCCGTTATCAGTGAACTGGTCACCTACCTCTAATACAACTGACAACTGACCATTGACCATTTACAACTGACCACTAAGGCTATTTCTCAATAAGAAAGTACCAGACAAACTTCAACCAGGCTGTTCTTGTTCCCCTCTTGGAAGGGGCCAGAGGTGGGTTTGGCCACAATACTTCAAGGTTTTGGATCTAGGTTGGGGACTTGCGTAAAAATCAAGTACCACTGACCACCGATCTAAGGGGTGCCACCTGAATTTCTACAGAGGCCGTCACCTCAGGATGCAACTTAATTTCAGCCGTGTAGAAGCCCAGCTTGCCAATATCCGGTACAGTAATGCCCCTGCGGTCTATTTCCTGACCAGTAGCTTCCAAAATCACTTCTACCACTTCCCGGTCCGTCACCGTACCAAAGATCGCATCCTCTTCGCCCACCTGCTTGCGGACCGTGAAGCACCCGATCGTTTCCAGGGCAATTTTGCGGGACTGGGCCTCTTCCTTTTCCGCCAACAAACGCTGGCGTTCTTTCTCCTTGCGGATCTCCACAAGAGAGATCGCGCCTTTAGTGGCGCGAACCGCCATATTTTTCGGGACCAGATAGTTGCGGGCATAGCCTGGGGCCACTTCCACCAGGTCGCCAGACTTACCTAACTTTCTGACATCCTGGTTCAAAACCACTTGAATGCGTTTGGCCATATTCTTTTCTTCTCAGTAACCTTATGGTAAAGCATTCTATCCTAACGAAATTTGTCGCACCTATGCAACCCTGGGGCTAGAACCGGTCTTTCATGCCCCGCAGACGCCCAAAAGTCTGGACTGGGGAGTTACCCTTTACTGCTGCTTGCAACGCCGGTTGGTCCCAACGCAAAAAAGGATTTGTTAGCTTCTCGACCCCCAGTAGGGAGGGTACCGTCGCCTGCTGCTGCTGGCGGGCTGCCTTGACAGCGGCAAAGCGTTCCAGTATATCTGGGTTATTACCATCCACAGTCAAGGCAAACTTGAGGTTTTTCAGAGTATATTCATGGGCGCACCAGACGCGGGTACGATCCGGTAAGTCCCGCAGCTTGCTCAGAGATGCTACCATTTGAGTTGGCGTGCCTTCAAATAGCCTGCCACAACCACCGGCGAACAGGGTATCCCCACAGAATAATTCTCCAGTTTCTGCCTCAGCAGTGGGGGGAAAATAGTAAGCTATATGGGCGCGGGTATGTCCGGGGACAAACAAGACCTCGGCAGTACGTTTGGCAAACTCGACGCGATCGCCCTCTTGCAAAAACACCTGCTGTCGGGGAATTCTACCTCGATCGTCAGCCCCTCCATACACGCAAACAGCTGGGAACTGCTGTAGTAGCGGGCGGTTCGCCCCCACATGGTCGCTATGATGGTGGGTATTAAAAATCGCCACCAAATCAGCACCCAGTTCTTGCAGACAGCGCCGTACTGGTGTCGCCTCTGCCGGGTCCACAACTGCCGCCTGCTGCTGCTCGGGGTCGTGCAGCAAAAAGATATAATTATCAGAAAGGGCCCTCAACCGGTGAAACTGCATAGCCAACTACCTCCATTATCGCGCCTAAAACAATCATTTAAACTTTTCCGAGCACAAGTTGTCCACCATTAGGATAAACTATTTAAGTATGCCAAGAGTTGCCCAGAACGAACCCAGTTTAGACTATTTACAGATGACCGAACAGATTATGGCTAGCGGTCAGATATCGCGGGAGCAGCATCAGATGCTTACCTCTGCAATTCTATCCAACAAGATTACCGACCAAGAAAAGCATCAAATCAATCGCGTGTTCGACTCCCTCCAAACAGATGCTTCAGTGAAGTTGACTGACTGATGAAGCAGCAACAAAAAAAAGTTTCCATAGTCGTCAGCGACCTATCGGTTGCCGGGGCCGGGAGATGGGGTTGAGCAGTGCGGACATTTTTGCTAGCAGAAGCGCTGCAAAAGCTAGAGCATGAAGTAGAGATAGTAGGTTTTCTGTTTGGAGAAGCTCCCCGGGATCTGGCTGCTGCTAAAATACCGATTATAACGGTGGCGGGCAAAAACTATCTATGTTCTCAGACCGAAACCGACCACCTTGGGAATAGCTCTGTTAAAAAAACTACAGACTCGCAAGTTAGAGACAAGCAACTGAGTAACGTTAAGTTTCTCGGCTACATCCAGCACAGTCAACTCGCGAGTTTGCTGCAAGCTGCTGATGTTTTGGCCCACCCTTCTCCCCTGAAGTTTTTTGATTACATGGCTACTGAGGTTTGTAGTGAGGACGAAAGTCCTCACTACAAACCTCAGAAAAATCGGGAACCCCGATCGCGGCCACAGAGATTCCCCCCTTGATGGAGTTTAAGTCTTCAGGTGTAGTTGCAGCCTGGTGCGAGCCAGATAATCCTGTCCAGTTCGCCCAATGTCTCCGACAGGTATTACAGACCCATCCCAGAAAAGTAGAAGGGTACGATCGGGCCGCAGACGGCCCGAAAAATCGGGGAATGGAGGTTGTACGTCAGTTCTCCTGGGAGAGTATAATTGCCAAAATTCTCAGCCACGTTGATAGTGAAATGCTACCACCATTACCCTAGGCTGGTCGCGGTTATTGATCTGTGCTGTAATCAAACAAGCTCATGGCATATCCACACTGCTCTGTAATAAAGTCTTTAATTTCCGGAGTCAGATCCTGTTTGAGAATTCTTCTATCTTCTTGGTGTCTGACAAACTCTAAACCTGGTCTTCTCGTTCCCCTCTTCTCCATCTCGATCATCGCCTTAATGGAAGACTTTTCCCGGATAACTTCAGCCTCTTCCACCGTCAGCGTTACTCCCAGGAACTTAGCAATTTCCCTGATATAGTCAGTGGTTTTTTCCCTCATATCTTCATAGCGAATGAAGAGCATCTGGGAATTTTTTCCCGCCACTTTTCATGACAAAACATGATCTTGCCACGAACCACATAAATGCCATTGATTATGTCCCATAGTTACCCTACACACGGTTTCCTCAATTGTCAGTTTTGGGTTTCTGTAATTCTTAAAATGGTGATACGAACGAATCACGTCGAAGGGATGTCTGACGATATATATAACTTGGGAATAGAGAGCTGAATTTTGTCTTTCCTGTCTAAAGGGAAAGGAGCTACAGCTTGTTCGCTATTTAATTAGTACAATAACAGCATTTAGTAAACCAGTTCTTAAACGTATTTGTTCCCATCAGC
>JACOMV010000162.1 GCA_014324065.1 Hormoscilla sp. SP12CHS1
AATAATCCTCCTTTAGGATCCAGTAGTCTAGATGCACCAGTTGGTACAGCGATAGAAATTGGGTAATTTATTTTTTGGAGTCCCTTAGTAGCGACAGTTACCAATCGACGATCGGCCCGCGGACGGTCCGAAAAATCGCCAATCGACAATTATCATATCACTTCCAGCCAGCCCGGTCCATAATTTTCAGGGCTGCTGCATTGTTTTTCCCGAATACGTCGGGGTTGAGGGGGTCGGCTTTGAACTCGCCATAGCTAGCGAGGACTTGGTCTATGGACACGCCGGTCACTACAGGATATTCGTTGTTGCCCTCAGCGAAGAATTCTTGAGCCTGACGACTGACCAGATGCTCCAAAAATGCGATCGCGGCTTCTTTATTGGGAGCATTTTTGGTGACGCCGCCGCCGCTGACGTTAACATGGGTGCCGCGACCGTTAGGACCAGTTTGGTTGGGGAAGAATACCCCGATCGCCTTTATTACTTCCTTGTCTGCTGGCTTATAAGATTTGGCTAGACGGGCGACGTAGTAGGAGTTGGCGATCGCGATATCCCCAACCCCTGCGGCACAAGCTCTAATTTGGGCCGTATCATTACCTTCGGGCTCACGGGCGAAGTTAGCGACCATACCCCGGGCCCATGCCAGAGTCAGAGATGGGCCATGGGCTGCCAGCAGGGAGCCCACCAGGGACTGATTATAGATATTGCTGGAACTGCGGATGAGGATTTTGCCTCGCCATTTAGGATTCATGAGTTCTTCATAGCTTGACAGTTCCCAGGGCTTAACTCTGTCTTTACGGTACAGGATCACTCGCGCCCGCCGAGAGAAAGCATACCAAGTGCCGTCCGGGTCGCGCAGATCGGCATGGATCAGGGAGTTCAGATTTGGTGAATAGATAGGTTGGAGGATCCCTGATTCCTTGGCCCGCCAGAGACGGCCCCCATCAACGGTCAGTAAGATGTCAGCTTGACTATTGCCACCCTCGCTTTTGACCCGTTCGATCAATTGGTCAGCTTTACCTTCCACCAGATTTACCTTGATACCGGTCTCTCTGGTAAAGCTGTTGTACAACTCATCATCGGTATTGTAATGGCGGGAGGAGTAGAGGTTGAGGGGGCGGTTCTGGGCTATTGCTGGGGCCTTGCGACCCAGTTGTCCTGCGGCCACTGCTGCTGCTGCCGTACCCGCAGCCATAAAAACTCGTCTTTTCATCTTCTTTCTTGTCGATCCTGATTGTTATCACCGGTCCTATTTAGACTCTTAGCTGGCTAATAGCCGATCGCGCAGCGCGGCGCCAGCCGTGCGCTTACAGTCGAAGGCTATTATAACTGCTAATGAGATTTATTATTGATTAAATTTTTCAATGGATTTTTGTAACCCACTTGGATGACATAAAATCCATGGGCACGGGTTAATAAGTAGTTAGACAAAATTAATTACACATCGCATTGGCACCAGAACGCTGGAAACGCTTGTAACGCAGGGACTGCTCCCGCAATCTCATGCAATTAATTTTGTCCTATTACTTAGGATTGATCTGCTTGATAAATAATCTCAACTCTAGCAGATATCATGTAGTATAGCTATGAATATTGAGCAAGTACAACGATCTAGAGCGCCGGTCAAGAAACAGGGTTTCTCTGGTAAAAGCATTGATAGATCCTTGATAGCTGGACAAGAAACCCGGTTTCTAGCTTCTAAACTTGACCGATGCTCTAGGTCTTAGGGCCGGTAGTGCAGGCGAGGGCAATTAAATGTTCAATTTTCTTAATATTTGGATCGCCAGCTAAGTAACCAATGCCGCGATGGAGGTGGAGGCGAAATTGGGTAGCAAGGGTTTCTTTGTCAGTGCCCAAACCATCATCGTGGCAGCGTTGCTTGAGAGCAATGAGGAGGATATCGGACATTTCGCCGCCAAAGACGCGCCAAGTCAGTTCCACATTACTATCGGCGGGGATGGGGACCGGTGAGGGGATACTTGGTTCTGCCAGGGAACGACAGAATGCCCAGCGACAAAGAATGTTCCACTGGTCGATTTTAGTATTGCGTTTGAGTTGAGTCAGTTGATTCTTGGCAGTTTGGGACAGACGAATTCTATCTATTGGTAATTCCATAGTTCGTGAATGGTGAATGGTGAATGGTGAATGGCGATCCCCCTCGTACCCCTCGTTCCCCCTCGTTGCTAGTTAGAAACTAGCAACGCTTTCCGCTCTAAGAAACTTACCCAAAGTTGGACAAATCCATCTCATTGCTGGACGTGGCCTTCATCTGGCGTTCTCTTCCTGTTTCGACGCATCTGACCTGCCGAGGCAGATCGTTGGTTTGATGCTCCACAGGCCGACACGGGAGAGCTTCCCGCTTTCTGCAAATTAATTGCTGCATTCCAATCGCGGTCCGAAGAAAATTCACAGTTAGAACAAACAAACGTTCTGTCCCGCAATTTCAAGCCTTTATGTATGTGGCCGCAGTGGGAGCAGGTCTTAGATGATGGAAAAAACCTATCGACTACTGTTAGCTTGCTGCCGTACCATTGGCATTTATACAATAGCTGACGCCGAAATTCATAAAAGCCGCCATCCGCTATCGCCTGTGCCAAGCGGTGATTCTTCATCATGCCGCTAACGTTCAAATCTTCTATGACTACTTCGCTGTGGTTTTTAGCGAGGTAGGTAGTTAGCTTGTGCGTGGCATCGTTTCTGATGCAGGCAACGCGGTGGTGCGCCTTTTGCAGCTTCAAGATCGCTTTGCTACGATTATTGGATCCTTTGACTTTCCGACTAACAGACCGTTGTAATCGAGCTATTTTTCGTTTAGCTTTTCGATATGCCTTTACTGCCGGAAAGGTCTTACCATCGCTCAGGGTTGCCAGGGTTTTCACACCCATATCTACGCCGATACATCCATGGGGATGCTCTACGGGCTGGGGCTCTACATCAACTTTGTACGAGATAAACCACCGACCGGCTTGGCAGCTAATCGTTACGTTGCTGCTGGATTTAACCAAGATTGGTGGCAAATGCTTTTCGTAAGTTTTTACCCAGCCAATTCTGGGTAGCTTGATTCTGTTGCCCGAAATTTTAATGCTTCCTTCTAGGTAGAAGCTGTCATTACGGCCTTTCTTTTTAAAACGATGAAATCCCCGACCCGGGATGGTGAAGAAGTTCTGAAATGCCTTGTCCAAGTCCCTTAAATCTTGCTGCACATTTCGACACCTCATAATACCAAGTATTGGCCGCTTTCACTTCGGTTACTAATCGCTTATGCAAATCGATTGCGGTAGGGCGTTTCTCTTCGTTTTTGTGGGCTTCGATGCTGGCAGCCAAGCCCCAGTTGTACGCATGACGTGTGCTTGGCCATCATGTGCGCTGGTGCGCTGGCAGTTATTGAGTTTTAGTTCTGTCTTGAATGATTTCATTCTATTTGGCTCGCCACCTCCTTGAGTTCCTTGATAATTTGCTTGTTTTTGTGACTGATGGAGCCATAAAGTCTAGCAGAAAAAACGGTAATGATTTCTCAAACATCTTGGGCTAAATTTTCTTCATAGGAAGAATCGGAAGTTTTGTTAATAATCACTACTTCAGTCGCGAATATTTCGCATAAGGTGAATATCAAATCGCTGCCAAATCTAAGCAAGCGGTCTTTGTGAGTCAAAACCAGTCGTTCTACTTGATGAGAACAAATTAGTTTGATTAGGCGAATCAACCCCTTTTTGCGATAATTCATGCCAGAGCCTAAATCGGAAATAATTTCTTTCGACCAACCTTGCTTGGCAGAGTAAGCCTCCAATACGGGGTGTGGTCAAAACCCGTTGGTACTCGGCTGCGCCGCCCTTGTTTCCAAGCAAATCACGGACCTCAAACCGCCTATGTCCGCCTTCAGTTCTTACCGACTTAATGCGGCCCTCTTTTTCCCAGCGACGAATGGTTTTAGTGGAAACCCCTAAAAGCTCCGCCGCCTCAGATACAGTTACAAAGTTAGACATGAACTCATTATATCGCTTTTTTTGTCTAACTTTGTGAAGATTTGTCGAATTTATCGCTTTCTGCCGTTTGCCCCTTCGAGGCGGATGCCTCCTGTGCTCTTGATCGGGAGGCAGAGCCTCAGGAGGTCCGTTCCCTGCCAGACTCGCCAGACTCAGGGAACGAGATAGATCTTTTCTGCCTCCTGTTGTCCCGATCGGGAGGCAGAGCCTCAGGAGGTCCGTTCCCTGCCAGACTCAGGGAACGAGACAACTTTACCAGAAATAGCCTTCTTGGACGATCGTCTGACCTGCGGTAGAGTCATATTGGAGGAGATATTCCCGGGCGATCGCATTTTGTTTGCGGAGAGTTTCCACTTCAGTTTCGCCAATTTCGGTATCGGTAGAGAGGAGAATCACCTGATGGGAAGCAGAGGGGAAGTAACGTTCGATCGAGTTTTGGCGGTGTTCGGAATCTAGACGTCCCAAGGGAGTGTCAATGGCCACGGGTAATTGCCGGGCGGAAACACGCGCTAATCCCCAGAGGAAGGAAATGGCTAAGAGTTGTTTTTCTCCTGCGGAAAGACCACGTTTGGGAACTGGTTTTCCTTGGGGGTCGAAGAGAGAGAGGCTAAAATTCTGGGTGTCGATCGCCACCCGATGGACTAAGTCTGGTTTGTGCAGGAGATAGCGAAAGCATTCGGTGACTTCACCTTCAAGTTTATTGAGTTTTTTCAGGGTCAATTTTTCCCGAAACAGTTTGAGGGTGTTTTGGACTCTCGCAGCAGCCTTGAGAAAATGCTGGTCGAAGGAGATTTTGATGCTTTCTTCAGTATACTGGTGCAATTCCTTTTTGATTTTATCGATCGCCTGTTCTGATTCCTTGCGGCGGCGATCGCAGTTTTCCCAAGCAGCGCGGGCCTTAGCGACTTCTGTTTGGGTCTGGGTGACGCCCTCTTGCAACTTTTCATAGGCTTCCGGTGCAGCGGCGGCTGCTATTCTTTTCTCAAGGGCATGTATTTCTATTTCAAGCTGCTTGAGTTGTGCCAATTTTTCGGAGCCTGTTGCTTGAGCCCCTTGGATATGATAACCTAGAAGAGACTGTAATTGCTTGACTGCCTCGGGGTCTGGGAGTAACCAAGGTTCAGCCGTTTCTAAGGTTTGGGCTAAGGCCAAGTTTTCTTGGTCGAGAAAAGATTGAATTTTCTCAAGAAGCTCTATCTGTAAGGACAGTTGGGTGAGATAATCTAGGAGGCGGCGATCGCGATCGTGTAAAACATCCCGAGTCATTTTCGCCCTTTTGTACTGGGCTTCTGTTTCTGCTTGGGCTAGGGCCTGAGTGAGAAGGGATGAAATTAAAGCTAAGGGTATTGACCCAGCAGCTAATTCTCTCATCTCCTGACAAGTTTTATCTGCCTGGCCCTTTAAGTCCTGGAGTTTTTGGTCGAGCAGGTTGCGATCGGCTGCTATTTTGCCGCCTTCAGAGAGAAAGTTTTCTGATGCTTGGCGATATCTTTTCTGGGCAATGTCTAGCTTCTTTTTCAGTTCTCCTACTTCCGCGATCGCGGCATCTTTTTCCTTAGCATGTTGCTGGAGTTTTTGTTCGATTTCATCCAGGTTGGTGAGTTCCTTGGCGTTGGCAAGGGCTTTTTGCTTGCGTCGAACTAAGATATTTAGATCCTGAGAGAGGCGTTCCGCTAGTTCTAACCCTAACATAGATTCGATCGCCTGAACGACCAAAGGGGGAGGAATTTCCAGTTCTGCGAGTTCCTTGACCTGTTCGCCATCAAACAGAAACAGATTAGAAATGCCCAGAGGCAGGAGATTTTCAATGTATTCATCCCAGGTATCGGCCAAGTAAGGGTCAGGCCAATCATTGTCAATAATACCTAAATTATCTTTACCATCTTTAGGGTTTTTGATCCAAGTGCGGACGATACGGTATTCGACTAGCTTATCGTTAAGGACATGTTCAAAAGCCAATTCAACCCGGGTGTTTTCTCCTGGGGGAGTATTGCGGTTAACGCACTGAGAGAGAAAATCGCCATAACTCAAATTACCACGATTAGAACATTGGGCGCGAATGCCGTAAAGGGCGAGGCGAATAGCATCCATGAGGGTTGTTTTGCCGCCACCATTCATGCCACCAAAGAGAATAATGGGGCGAGTATTGTCATCAGCTTCTGGACGGAGATTAATGACCTGTTTGCCCAGATAGGGACCAAAGTTTTCCAGTACGAGTTCTGTAAAAATCAAGGTGATGCCTCTTAAGTAATTCAAAATTCAAAATTCAAAATTCAAAATTATGAAATAAATTTTACCCTCGTTCCCTGGCTACCGCCAGGGAACGAGCGATCGAGGCGGAGCCTCGGGGGTTAACTAAATTTCCCATAAATTGATCGCGGTTGTCCCTTCTCGCTCCGAACAACCTATGTCCAAAACCTAGGAGGTATGGCCCGGTTTCTTTACCAATTTATTAACCAACAGCATAGGGAGTAAACTTCCGCATAAACGGAGTATGAAACGCGATCACAATGTCCTTGCTGTCTACGCCACTAGCTACTAATTCAGCCGCCAAGTCTCGTTCCGTTGCATTCCACTGAATCCAGATTTTTTCATCTTTGATATCCAGATGAATTACACAACTATGGATCCATGTTTGCCGCTTCCAACCCAGGAAAAAAATTTGGTAATGATTACCCGCGACATCGAAAATTCTTTCAACTTCTATTTCTCCATGTGCGGGCTTGTGTTGACTGCAATCTAATAACAATTTTCGAACGCAATGACGATATTTTTCTAGTTTTTCCATTGGACAATCGCCTCCTCTTCAGGGTTATATATAATTAATTTAACATCATTTTCGGCAATCATTGCTTTCGGCAAATCCAGTTGAAATAATGTATTATATACTACTACAGGCACCGCAAGATAAAGGGTTCTTTCCGGTTCTTCAATTTTCAGAGCATATCGATAATTCCGGTATTGTCCCAAGGCTGTATGAAATTCAGATATAGCAGATGCCTGTGGCAAAAAGCTTTTAATTTCAACTGCAATTTTACCTAGGCCATTTTCCGCAGCAATTAATTTTTGAGAACCCAGGTCTATTTACATATTTATGCTCCCAAAACTAATAGCAAAGGGATCGTAGTTTACTTACCATCCTTTTTTGATTAACGCATTTTTGACTGCGTCGTAGAATGTATCTTTTGACATGTCTTTATCTGAATGAGTTATTTGTGATTAGATTTTCCCACAAATCTAACCCCGGGCGGGCCAGGAGACTCAACCCCACCTAGGGTTTGCTACGGTTTGCTACAAACGGATAAATAAAGACTGTAGTTGTCACTACAAACTAATCCTGAGATTGGAATTTTAAGCTTGCCCAAGTCAACTGTTTAACCGTTTCCACGTTATTTTTTTCAGCAGCATTCTTCAAGTCACGCTTGTCGTGGGCATTTTGAACTGCTTCCTCTTGGGATCGAGAACTGGTTTCAAAGCATTTTTCCAGCTTTTCGTATATGCCCACGCGACGCGCCATGTTATGATACTGACGTTCTGTGTCTAGCAATTTGGCCATCAGTTCCAAGTGCATGGGATCGTCGGTACAGACTTCTTCCAGGATATTCCACTCATCGGTGCCTAGTAGACGGTTGCTGGCGATCGCGAGGTCTTGGAAAGGTTCGCCAGTGGCTTCTTCGTAAATACGGGGCAAGCTGTCATCAAATTCATGTTTTTCTTCTAGCCAGATGCGGCGAATTTCGCTAAGTTCCTCTTGAGAGATCAGGGTGATGTCCTGCATATCTGCTGGTGCGGTGCGACGAATTTGGACTTGAGCCGTAAGAACTTTCTTGAGCCATTCTTCTCGCCATTCCTTAGTATAAGGACCAGGAATGGGTTGTACTGATATTTCCCCATCTACATTGCGCTCAAAGAGTTCTACTTTACCATAAATGCGACGGAAATCTCTCTTGTCATGATCGTTCTTAGCATCCAATTCATTGCGGATATCGAGTAGAGGCTGCATCCATTCTTTCTCTTCATCATTCTGGATCATCGCTGTCATAGACTTATCTTTATTGACTATTGTGCAAACCCAACAGCCAAAACGGGAATCACCACAGCTTGGGGTAGAGGTATCGACAACTAGGGGACATTCATTATCTGCTGTCGCACCCTGATACATGGCTAGTAGATCTTTGTTGTTATTTCCCCAAGGATTCTCCCACTGCATCAAATAAAGCCAAACTTCATCAGTACGCCAATCTTCAATAGGGAGATAAATCAGAGAATTAGGTCTGCTGGGATTACTGTTAAAGCGATCGCGAAACCGCCATTCTCTATGTTTAGCCATATTTGCAGCCCGTTTAAAACTTTCAGCCTTGCGAGTTCCCAGAACAAGAATCACTTCACCGCTATTTCTAATCATTTCGCGGATAAAAGAGTCCGCTGGAGTAATTTTTAAGCGTTCAGTACACCACCTGAATCTATTTCTAGGTGCCGGATATCCCTTTCCAATCAAACATACCCAGAATGTTTCTTTAACTTCTGGATAAGTTAGATGGGGTTTAATTGGCATTTCTTGTTCTTTCGCAGCCGTTTTCATTCTTTCTATGGATTTGCTTACCCATACAGATACTACAGGATTTTCTACCAAAGTATCATTTGTAAGAACATGAATTGTTTTAGTGCGTTTTTCTTTTGGAAGTTCCGCGATCGCCTTCCATATTAGCTGCAACACTGCTGTTGAATCCTTACCACCACTCCAGCCAACAACAAATGGGATATCATCTTGACAATATAACTCTTGGATTTCTTTGGTTAGTTTTTCTAGATATTCCACCAACTCTGCAACTGTACGCTGCGGAAATAGTGACATTTGCTTTTTTATCATCTCTGACAACTCCTGATGAAATATATTGCTAACATTTATCCTATGATCTAAATACGTTTTTGCGATGCCACTGGATTGCTTCAATTCTTGGGAAGTATTTCTCATAACTTGGCAACAGGATCATCTCGTCGTTAAAAGCTATCATTGGTCTAGCGTATGGTGATTCCTCTTGTAAATCGCTGGAGATAATAATTTTGTAATCATCATCTATGCTAAACAAGCCATGATCGAATGCCCAATGATGGTTTTTGCAAAAAGATATTCCGTTATCAATCCTGCTATCAAAAAACTTTGCTAACGGTTTAATATGAGATCCGTCTACAATGTTCTGAGTAAGGGAATTAGTCACTTTCAGCCTACAAAATGCACATCTATAATCGTAAATATGTACAACTGCCTTACGAAAAAATGCATTTCTCACTACTAAATTTTTTATATTAAATCTTCGTTCATTATCCCTATTGTTATATTTATCGTTTTTTTCAGTTGCTTTCAATGTTAAATCATGAAAATTTTGATTAATCTTTATAAGATATCCAATTTTTTTTTGCTAGATGTAAACCATGCGGCTACTAAGGCATCAATTAATTCTTTTCTGGAGTTTTCATCTATAATAAACTCAAACAATTCATCCTCAACATATTCAACGTCTTCTCTTAATTTAGGAATCGTTTGTGGACGACCTCCATCATATTGAGAACTAAACTTTTAATACCAAAATTTATGCTTTTTATTTTTTGTATTCTTTAGATGAAAAAATGGTAGGGCAAAGTCACTGCTTTTAAATGACCCAGAACCCAGAATTTTCCAATATTTTTTGAAATTTTCTATCAATTCATCGGAAATGTGAATCTGATTAAACTTTATTCTGCCTTGTGCAATTATATCTATGACAGATAAAAGCATTATTGGTTGATTGGGAGCATTTCCTCTATAGACCTGAATATTAGCAAAATGTTTGCAATAGTACGCCAGATTTCGCGGCGACTCTGACTGTTGTCCTGTACTCATTCGCACCTCCTTGCTTAAACCCGATCGCCCCTACTGCCTCCCCTACTACCGGTACCCACAAACACTTTTCCCAATTCTCACGATACATTTTCATCAGCGTACCACGCGCTGCCCCTACTTCTCTAAGGGCGATCGCCGGTAATTGGTCGAGCGCTCAACCCCACGGGACACCTGGAGAAGTAATATCCCCGTCCCCCATTAATCCCTCTGATGACCGGCAATACATCCTCGCCAGCAGTAATCACCATAACACCATTTCCCTAGTATCCATTTTTTACAAATCATCTTGTTGACATATCCCATCATGACAGATTAATCTGAAATAGTCAAGGATATTTTGAAAAATTCCCGATGATGAACAGCCTACCTTCCGTTGCCGCCCGCATCCTAGCACAGGAAAGAGAGGATCTAGAGGCTCTGGCGATTCTACTCGATCGCCATCTGGCCCGCAACGACAAGATCCTGGTTCAGAAAACCGAGATGGGCGGGACTGAAGCCTATGTCGGTGCCGTCACCCTGGAGTGGTTTGCCAGTCGCGTTCGCTTTGCTTCTCGCTTGCCCCTGTTCCGTCAACAGGTCAACCAGCAGACGGATAACGTGGACATTGACGCCGACAGCATTGAGATAATTCAGCAGCGACCCCTGGACTGGTCCCGCCAAGCACCCCTCGCACAGTATTTGGCAGCTCGCAAAACTCACAAGTTTCCACCGGTGCTAGTAGTGATTAACCGACCTTGGGTAGACGGTGCGATTCGTTTAGCGTAAAACGACTTGACACAGCTCAAGATGAAAATCGCTAGCAGGGCCTTCATTAGCCCTG
>JACOMV010000163.1 GCA_014324065.1 Hormoscilla sp. SP12CHS1
GCCGGATGCGGTGAAAGTCGCAAGTCCGGTTCCGAATGGGAGGGTTGGGAAGTGATTCCCAGCTCGACCCCTAACATCCGGACAACACAGAACTGCTGGATCGGAAAATCGCTTTGCTGGCAGAGCAAGACCAGTGGTTAGAAGCTGCCATTGCAGCCCGTCAATTTGCCCTCATCTATCCTAAAAATCCCCAGGCGGCTAAGTACGATCGCCTGGCAGACAAGCATTTCCAAAAGTACAGATCCCAGATCGAGCAAGATTTGTTCGGCTTGGAAATTGGTAATGTGGTAGCCTGCGAAGTCATCGAGGAACTCAGACGGAGACAAGAACTAGAAGAACGTCAAGATGAATGTTCGGGAGCAGAGCTAATTATGCTACTGCTACAGGGAGAAGCAGCTACGGGTAAGGCGTTCGCAGAAAGCTTAAAAAAATATCTCACTTTGGTAGAAGACCCGGCTGTGGTAGAGTACGTGAATGAAATCGGTCAGAAACTGGCGAGGTTTATGGGGCGAGATGAATTCGAGTACGAATTTTATGTGGTCGAAGACTCCACTCCTAATGCCTTCGCTCTACCGGGCGGCAAGATATTTATACATTCGGGGCTCATGAAGTTAATGGGGTCAGAGGCCGAATTGGCGGGTTTGCTGGCTCATGAAATCGGTCATGCTGTCCTCTCCCACGGCTTTATAAAAATATCCCAGAAAGCTGTGGTAGACACTATCAATGAAGTCATTCCCTTTGGAGAGATAATTACTCGGCTGACAAGTTTGGAAAACAGTCGCAATCTAGAGCGTCAGACTGATATTTTGGGAACGCGGGCGATCGCCGCAGCGGGCTATGCTGCTGATGGTCTGCATAGCGTGATACAGTTGTTGAAACAGTTACAGCGCAACGCGCCTCCAGAATGGCTTTCAACTCACCCAGCGCCTGGAAGTCGAGTGCGCTATCTAGAAGAACTGATTCAACGGAATGGTTACAACCGTTATGGTTATGAAGGGGTAGAATCATACCAGACGGCGATGGGGGCACCCGAGCCGACAAGAACTCAACCAGCATCAAGCCCGCGTCGGAATCAACCAAGATCGGGGCCTGTAGCTCTGAACATAGTGCAAAGGAAGGGTGATGTCCAAATCAGCATCAACAGAGCCAATGTGAATGCTACGGGTGGGTTTACTGTAGATCTGGTGATTAAAAATGACAGTAATGACAAATTTGGGTTTGTGCCTTTGTTTGTACAAGTGCTTGACGACAGTGGCAACAGGGTTTCATCCCGGTTCTTATTAATAGCAGGAGAAGATGCTTTGGTTCCACCAGGTGGCAGTTTGAGAGGGACTTTGCTGATCGTAGGTTCCCGTTGGCAAACTGGCAGCCAAGATTTGACTGTGGTGATCAAGGAATCTACATCCGGGGGTCGAGTTTTCCGCATCCCATTGTGATTAGCGTATCCCGACTTGCCTCATGGCCTCCCAAAGGTTTCCGCTCTCACCGGTAGCGGACGATCCGATCCCCCCCAGCCCCCCTTTCGGAAGCTTTTGGAAGGGGGGGGCGCAACTTGCCCCCCCCTTTTAAGCCTTTTTAAGGGGGGCTGGGGGGGATCCTCTTACCAACGGGCGCAAGACCACACCCTCGATTTTACTCCGGCCAAGGAGGTGCTTACTCCGGCCAAGGAGACGCTTACTCCGGCCAAAGAGGCTCCCGCTCCGGCCAAGGAGTTACTCAGCTTCCTTTTGGTAATGGTGTTTCAAGTCAAAGCAAACCATTTTGACGCCATCGAATGACTCTCGTACTCAGTGGAATGATTCTCGTACTCGGTGTCCTGGGAATGACTGAGTTCTCCAGGGAATAACTTCCTCACTCAAGGGAGTGAGGAAGTTATTCCAGGATAAAATATCTCTATCGTTAAGGGGCGTGAGTCCTGGCAGCGACCTTTTCAGCCAACGCCTAAAAGGGAGAAAGCCCGGTGTCGGCGCCAGATGTACTCCGGGCGCACTACTCGTACTGCCCTTACGACATCGACATTTTGTCCCGTCAAGTGATGGGTGCGGCTCAAAAGTATCCGGCGACTGGGAGAGATCGTGAGGATTAACAGGTTTTGACCACACCCGGCCATTGGGGTTGGAAACACTAAATTTTCGGTCCTGATGGCCTCTTGAGAGGTCCAAAACCTCAACCGAGAAACTGAGTCAAGGTAAAACAATGTTAAAGCATTTTTCCTATGGACTGTCAACTGCTTTGCTGGGTGCAGCTGTGGTCATGGTTCAGCCACAAGTAGCAGCAGCTTTGACTGTGGGCGAAATAGAGTCTATTGCTAAAGAGATTACGGTAAAAATAGAAGGACCTGGGGCTCCGGGTTCGGGGGTGATTATTGCTAGGGAAGGTAAAAGTTACTATGTCCTGACTGCCGAGCATGTGGTGAAAAATATCGGTTCGGGAGACGAAGCTGATGTTAAAACTCATGATAGGCAATATCATTCCCTCGACATCAGCAGCATCGAAAATTTGCCTGGTGTAGACTTAGCAGTAATAAAGTTCGCGAGTGATCGCCTTTACTCAGTGGCCACCCTCTCTAATTTTAATTACCGACTCTACAAAAACCGCGACTATTCCTCCAATGCAGCTAGCGCTTCCCGCCAGTCAGCGGTGGAGGAAGAGCCATTTATCTTCATTTCGGGATGGCCGCTCCTAGAAGAATCAAAGCTGGTGGTCAACCCAGGGATTCTATTTGATAATTCTGCTGCTGCCATTTCTCACCCTCTGGTTGGTTCCCAGGGTTACGAACTTGTCTATACCAATCTTTCTCACCTAGGCATGAGCGGCGGCCCGGTGTTAGATCCGGGTGGGCGGGTGATTGGCATTCATGGCCGGGCAGATGGCAAGCATGTCAAAGAAAATGATGAAATAGTTGGGGAATTTTTAGAAGAAGAAGGTGGCTCGGTGCGGGTGAAAGTTGGTCTGAGTTTAGGCATTGAGATCCAGACTTTTTTATGGTGGGCATCCCAGCAGGGAATGTCGGATAAATTCAGGGTGGAAAATTCTCCTCTTCCTCCGCTCCCAAACATAGAAATAAGCTCTTGGAAACCGCCTGTTTCTACCTCAGATCCTGACAACCCTCTGTACTTGATTGATCGCGGCAATCAGTTATGGCGCTTAAGGCGAATGTCGGAGGCTTTGTCAGCTTTTGACCGGGCAATTGACCTGAAGCCAGATTTCTATTTAGCTTGGTTTGCTAAAGGCTTTGCCTTGGGATTCGATCGGCAATATGCAGCAGCGCTTAGGGCCTGTAACCGGGCAATTGACCTGAAGTTAGACTACTATGATGCTTGGTATTGTAAAGCGGGAGCTTTACTGGAGTTGCGACAATTCGATGCCGCCCTGGTAGCCCTGAATAGAGCGCTCCGGCTTCAACCTGACAATTCTGCTAATTGGGCATTGCAGGGGGAGTTAAGATTTGGTTTGGGTCAATATCGTGGGGCGCTAGACTCCTTTGACAAAGCGATTGAAATTCGCCGCTCGCAGGGCCTGCCATCAAAGGCTTTGCTTTGGAACAATCGCGGCTTTGTCTTATTCAAATTGCAACGGTATTCCGAAGCACTTGCTTCCTATGACGGGACGGTTGAACTGGATCCGAAATATGTCTCGGCCTGGAATAACCGAGGTCTGACGCTACATGCTTTGGGACGATATCCAGAGGCCCTGACATCTTTTGAACGGGCGATCAAGCTTGACCCTAACTATCAAGCCGCGATCGAAAACAGAGATGAGTTGCTCAGACAGATGGGCAAGTTAAAGGGCGATCGCATGCAGTAAGTACATGAGCAAAGGTTGGGTAACAAATGACAACCAAACCCACGAAGAACATGCTCTGTTATCTGTTAATTCCTTGTCATCTTCAGCCAAGCAAAAATCTCAGCAACTGTCAACTCCAAGTTAATATCCTCTAGCACTGATCGTCGAACGCTGCCTCGCAACAGTAATGGTTGTAGTTCTGGGCGGAAAACTAAAATCGACCGATCGGCTGGATCTATTAACCAACCTAGCTGGCCACCATTCTGTAAGCAATAGAGAATCTTGTCAACTACCCTATTTGAACTTTGTTCGGGTGAGAGAATTTCAATTGTCCAATCTGGTAATAATAAAAAGTCATTGGGAACCTCCCCATCAGCATCAAAGGGGATGGCGCGACCATAAGAAAACGGCTATATCATGTACAATGGAGCCCATGCCAAAGCTACAGCGTAATTCGGGAAAAGCATAAGCAATTTGGGGGGGGGGTTCCGCGATCTGGTTGATACTATTACAAAGCCTTAGCTGTAATCTGCTATGCTTTCCTTTTGGCATTGGTTTTTGTACAACATCACCGTTAATGTATTCCCTAGCAGGTTTTGTTTCTGGGAGCTTCAGAAACTCTTCTTTAGTCAATGCTTGAGTAATTGTGCTTGTCATGGGTCCTGCTTTTTTTAGTCCTTACTGCGAACCGCAAGGACTTTAGTTCTTACTACGAACCGCAAGGACTTTAGTTCTTACTACGAACGGCGCTACGAACCGCAAGGACTTTAGTCCTTACTACGAACGACTCTTACCATAAAGTCCCATTAGGCTGTGGATCGGACTGGGGTTGAACAGAATTGCTGCCAGAGTCCGTCGGTGTGGGAGTCATATCGAGAAGATACAGATTCATATCGATATAAACCCGGCCATTTGTTTCACTCAGAGGTCCCGAAGCCATATTTTTAACTTCCATGAGATTTCTTAATGTTTGACCAGGATTTGTTCCTGGTTTGAGGGTAAACAATAATCCCGCGCAGGAACCGCCCCGACTTTCAGCTACGCACACAACTGGCTGCCAGTTCATGCGCCCCGTTGTCAGGAAGTTCAATGTCCCATTTGTGTAGTATTCCTGGAATCTTGCCGATACCTCCTGACAGCGCCTCTCAGGCGTCCAATCTGAACTGCTGAAATAATTTGACTCCCACCGAATCACCGGTACATCACTCCGTGCAGTCCGGGCAAGGGTTGCTGGCACGCCGTTCGATCTGCCGCAGACAAAGCTATTGGTTAGAGCCTTTTGAGCGCGACTGGGGCTAGCTGTAAAGGTAGCCGCCAATGTCAGGTACGAAATGGCCAGCACTGAAGTCAATAACTGTGGTTTCATAAGGCACAAGAAAATCTACTATATCTAAAGATTGTAATTCATAATTCTCGCCGGGCGATGTTCAACCCAAATGTTGTTAGCTGGAAGGATATCATCATCTTGTAATAAACAAACGAATTCCCCTTTGGCCATCCGGATAGCGCGGTCGTAGGTTCTGACCTCAAACAAGTCATTACATCTAAGCAAAAAGTCATTAGGTCGATTTAAATACTGCATCCAATCTTCATAAGAACCGTCAATAGAGCCATCATCAATAATGATAATTTCTTCTGCCCCACTATGTCGCAGGCGTTCAATGAGCTTTTTAATGTTGGGTCTCTTATTGAAGAATTGCAGAATCATCGAAACTTTGGGACAATCAGTATAGGGAAAATCTTCCGAAGAACTCCTGATAGACTGAACTTGGTTCTGTAGTGCTAGATTTTGCTTTCTCTGAGAAAGTTGCGACCACTGTTTAACAAGCCTGGAATTCAATGACATAAGTTACATTCTTATCTAACTATCCACCCGTTCACGTTCAATCAGTAATATGACAAAATTAATTGCATTAGCTTGTGAGAGCTGTTCCAGCGTTGCAAGCGTTTCCTGCGATCCTACGCTCAGACGATATGTAATTAATTTTGTCTGACTACTTACATCTAGCAAAAGTCTACCACTTCTGCCGGTCCCACTAAGGATATATAAGGGGCACCTAAATACCGATTAGCCACTGCTTGGGCCGCTTCTGAAGTTACGCTAGCAATATCTTCCTGAAACTGAACATCAAATTCCACCCCTAGCCCCATAGTTTCGTACCAACCGAGAACTTGGGCAATCTGGGAATTCGTCTGTTTCCCTAAAGCGTACTGTCCTAGCAGCTTGTTCTTGCAAGCTTGCAATTCCTCCGGAGTTAGTTCCACATTCCGCAGACGTTCCACTTCCGATTGTAAACTTGCTTTGGCGATCGCGGTATTTCTCGGTGCCGTGCCCATATAAACCACAAAATTAGCAGTTTCCTGGCGGGTTGGGTACATGGCCGAAACATTGTAAGCTAATCCTCGTTTTTCCCGCAATTCTACAAATAAGCGGCTGGAAAGTCCATTACCCAAGTAAGTATTCAGCAATTTCAGGTGGGCGTAGTCCTGACTGTGAACTTCTGCTGCTAAATAGCCTATCATAATCACGGATTGTTGAGTTTCTTGAGCCGTAACGATCTGATGAGGTTCTCCAGCAATAGCAATCTGAGTGGCCTCCGGTATGGGCATGTCCGGTGCCTGCCAATCTCCAAAGACATCCTTTACTAGGGCGATCGCCTCATCTGGTGAGATTCGTCCTGAGATACTAATTACCGTATTATCTGGGCGGAAGTAGGTAGAGTGAAACTCTTGCAGATCCTGGCGCTTTATACTTGATACGCTTTCTTCAGTTCCCAGTGGTGACCTGCCATAGGGATGCTGCTGGTACATAGCTTCCCGCAGGGCCTTAAAGGCCACAGCAAAGGGTTGTTCTTGCTGAGAACGAATCCCTTGCATGGTGATGCGTTTCTCCAGTTCCACTTCTGCTTCCGGAAAAGTAGGCGTCAGCAATATTTCCCCTACCAACGCCAAAATCTCCGCAAAATCTGCCGATACTGTCTTCAGACTCACCAAAAAATAATCTGCCGCGGCATCTGCCGCCACACTCGCACCCACCGATTCTACCTTTTCGGCAATTTCCCGGGAAGTACGCCTTTCCGTACCCTTAGTCAGGACTGACGATACCAAATGTGCCAGTCCTGCTTTTCCTTCCCTGCTACTGCCCGATCGCAGGAAAATCCGACTAGCAATGATATCAGCGGCTGGGTTTTCCACCACTAATATTACTATGCCATTGTCCAAAACTGTACGATGAGTTTGGTTGCTTTGATGCGGCTTCACATTTAATTTCACACAATCTTCCTTAATACTTTATCTCAACTCTTTGAGCTTCCCCAGGAAACTCAAAGAGAAGCAGGTTCCGATCGTTGCCTCGATATTTTTACTTACATATTAATTAGTCCTACGAGACTGACAGGCGATCCGCCCGGACTATGCTTGACGATTTTACCACAGCGGTCTGAGGGTAGTGACCGCATATCTGTCAACCGAGAGATATTCCCTCGCCAAACGCTGTAAATCTTCTGCTTGCAATGCTTGGATACTTGCGGGATAAGTGACTGATTGTTCGGCGGAGGCAATAGTGTTGTAGTATCCATAAAGACCAGCCAATTGTCCGGGGGTTTCCGTAGAAAAGGCATAGTCATTGGACAGTTGCCTCTTGCAGCGGGATAGTTCCCACTCTGACACTGGTGTATTTTGTAACTCTTCCACCCCTTCGCAAATCAGTTTTTCTACATATTCTATATATTGCGGTTCTAACCAGGCGGTAATCGTAAAGAGACTGGAGTCCCGTTGCAGGGAAAAGTCACTTAATATCCCTTGCACCAATTCTGACTCTTCCCGCAATTGGCGCACTAACCGGGAAGACCGACCCGCCGCTAATAGCACGGACAGCAAGTCTAAACCGTGGGCATTTGACAATTTTTCTACTCCCGGTCCCGCCCAGGCCATCATCAGACGCGCCTGTTCCAACCGGGGCAAACTCAGGGAGCGACGCTCAATTTCCGCGATCGCAGGTGTTGATGATGCTAATCTGTAGAGGCGGTCTGCAATTGGACACTGCGATCGGGGACGAAAACCCTGGAAACTTCGGCTGACCAATTCTTTAGCCTTATCCTGAGATATGCCTCCGACCACCACCACGGTCATATTTTCCGGTTGATAATGACACTGGTGGAAACGGTGCATCTGTGCGGGAGTCAGTTGCATCAGCTGCACCTGGGTACCTAGCACTGGCCTACCGTAGGGATGCTGTGGATAGACCGTCTCCATCAAAGCTTGGAAACCCAACCAGTCGGGGTCGTTTTCTGATTGGCGAATTTCTTCCATCACCACTTCTCGTTCCCGGACAAACTCGCCGTCCGGGATAGCAGGATGCAGCAGCAACTCCGCCAGATAGGGGAGAGTTTCTTCTAAGTGCTCTACCGCAGCGATCATCAAATAATGGGCAAAGTCATGGCTAGTTACAGCATTGCTGACTCCTCCCCGACTTTCGAGCGCCCGATCGAACATGCCCGGGCCCACCCGCGCGGTACCCTTAAAAATCATATGTTCTAGGAAGTGGGCCATCCCCGGGGCCTCAAGGGGGTCCACTGCCGCACCTGCCCGTACCCATACATCTACCACGGCAACTGGCGTTGCCGGAATTTCTTGATGGATAACAGTTAAGCCATTGTCCAGCTGGCAAACATCCGCTGGCAATTTGGAAATATCAAGCAATTTTTGACATAGCTAGTGATGATGTCGATCATTATAGCCTCATATCTCCAGCCAATTTGCAACATTTAATACAGTTTGTTCCTATTTGATGATTTATTTTCTCCTCAGTACACAGCTGCGTAGCAATTGCTTTGCCCCTGACGCCGTTCCTCACAACTCACCGATTCTAAAACTCTATGTCTTTGAATGCAGCCAAGTCTCGGTAATTTATTGTCCATACTGGAGAGCGGTAGCGTCGGGCGGTTATAATCACTGTGCCATCTTCTAAACTACCACCCCAATTTGGAAAAGTTCTGACTAAGGTTTGCAGTTCTTCTAGTTCCAATTGACCAATAGGGACTAGGTTAAAGCTCTCTAGCATCACATCAAGTGTACTTTGAGCTGTGCTTGGGTTTACTCTTTGTAATAGCCATTTGTAGACCTCGAAGACAATGGGAATGGGAACAATTATGGCAGTTTTTCCTTGCTGTAACTGGTTAACACCCGCCACACATTCGTTATGTTGCGGATCTTTGGCATAAAAGAAGCTAATGAGGGGACCCGCGTCAACCACCAGTTTTTTCAATTAATTTGCTACTAGTAACCTAAGTTGCTACCTATAAAACCTCAAAACCCCAATTAGCCCAAATTGGCCAAAAGTGCCTTGTGATTTACCCCAAAATGGCATTTTTGCGGAGAAATTTACCAAAAATGGCTGTCTGGGACGTAGAAATTTTTA
>JACOMV010000164.1 GCA_014324065.1 Hormoscilla sp. SP12CHS1
CGCGCTGCGCGCGACCCGGGCTAGGTGCTATCTACCTCGCTGCCGCTGTCGTCTGGCTTAATTGATGACACGCCCTAGTAGAAAGATTAATAAATCATATCAAGTCTGGGCAATGACGATCGGCGCGGCCCTAACGCTAGTGCAACCCCAAGCTGTTTGGGCTCTCGAATCGAGGGAAGTGAACGAAATTGCGAAAGAAATCACCGTGAGGATCTCGGGGGGTCGCAGTAATGGCACTGGGGTGATTATTGCAAGAAAACGCAAAGACGACAGTTACCATATGTATGTGCTCACCGCCCACCATGTGGTGCGTCGGCAAAATGATTACAAGATCAAGACTCCCGATGAAAAGGAATATGGCGTTGACTATAGCAAAATCAGAAGACTACCTGCGGTAGACTTGGCCCTGTTGGAGTTCACCAGTAGAACGAAATACAAGGTGGCGAAGATAGGCGATTCGGAGCGATTGACCGAGGCTTCTGCTGTTTATACTGCTGGATGGCCAGCCCCGGGAGAAGCGATAACTGAAAGGATATATCAATTTACTGAGGGTAAAATTTCCGCTCTGCGAAGCAGTTCACAGGAAGGCTACACTTTGGTGTACACGAATACTACCCGTAAAGGGATGAGTGGTGGCCCGGTGCTGAACGATCGAGGTCAAGTGGTTGGCATTCACGGTAACGCGGAGGGGGAACGTCTGTCTGAGGGTCAAGTGCTCAAGGCAGGTTTTAACTTGGGCATTCCCATCCAGACTTTCATTGACTCAATCTACGGAAATGGATTGAGAATAGGTAAACGAAACAATAACTATAATCCACCTCACATATATGCAAGTCCTCGGAGGAATTCTGCGATCTGACAAGGAGGTTATGAAGGTGAGAGCCAGACGGAGTCCTTGAAGTCCGATCGGACTTCAAGGACTCCGAGTATGAATACTCCGACTAACGATAACCGCTTTCCGTCTCACATAGTGCTCAACAATCCGAGTCAGCCATTTGTCCCCAATGACATCGATAAAATTGATTATTATTTGGAGTATAATGATTTGAAACCAGCGGATTGTACCCTGAGTACTTCATTAGTGGAGGTGACAATAGGAGCCTATAAAGTATGTGCATATCCCACGAATGAATATACAGCAGGAGAATACGAATTTAGTTTCTGGCGAGAATTGATTAGCCGCCTCGAAAGTTGTATTGCTAGCCTAAATAAGCGGGAAAGTTGCCAAATATTGGATTTTAAAAATCATGGCACGGCGATATTTAGCGATAATTGTTCAGATTTGTAAACAAATAATTTAGGCTAGCAATATGATGAGGATAAAGGTGGTTGATATAATTATGGTACAGAGCGATAACAGTAACAGGTAGGTTAAGTTATGGGTAAAATGAAGCATGGTATTTCTTTGGTGAGAAAGTCGGGAGTTTTGGCCCCGATCGCCGCAATGTGCCTGGGAATGACTGCCCCGGTGATTCAGCAGGTCCAAGCACAGCCGAGGAATTCTTCTGTTAATCTGGAACAATTGGTAAGGGATTGGGGATACAGGCTAGTTCCCTGTGGTCCGAATGTGGCTATAATTGCATTAGGGTCCAAGGCCGTATGCGTGAGTTCGACACCTCAACTGCCAGCGGGATTTTATACTTACAATCCAAATAGCAATCAACTAAATCCCGCATCCTCTCAAGCGACAGTGCCACGTCCGAGGCCACAACGGACTGCGCCTGTGAATATCCCGGAACCGAAATTTACATTCACAGGTTCTCATGAATATAGTTTGTGTGTAGAGGATATACTTCAGCTTTATCTAAATCGGGAGCAATTCCTACAGAGCAGAAGGAGGAGTAATTGTCTGCCAGAAATAATTGATATCTATACTAACGCGGTAATGTCCGAGTCTGATGCTCTGAAGTTGATCAAATCTGCTGACTTATATGCAACTACATTACTAACCCGTAAACTATTTCCTCCGGTGGGACAGCGAAGGCGAATTGCTCAGTGGTTAGGGCATATTTATGAGATAGATGCAGGCAAGCCGGAGACGGAGAGACTGGCACAAGAAGGCCCTCCCATTATACCGCCACCACTACCACCGGAACCACCTCCAGCCCAAAATCAACCAGCCCAAAATCAATCTCAAAAAATAGCACCAATTGTAGTAGAGCGCATCTGCCAACCTAAGAATTCATTATCTAACGGAGAGAGTTGTACGATCGAATTTTCCTACGCCGACCCAGATGGGGATGCTAGCGGTTGGCGGGTGATGCAGGAAACCAATTTTGGGAATGTGCTGCTCAGGAGTGGTCAAATATATCCACCGAACGGTGACGGCACAATTGAATCTGGCGCTCGTTTCAGTTGTGGTGGTACAAATTCCAGTATCAGTAGTGGTAAATATCATATCATTGTTATCGATCAAAATGGTATGGAAAGTGAGATCGGTCAGGGACAAGGACTGGTTTCATGTTCGGGCGGAAATATTTCGGGACAGTAGCGGTTCTGAGAAAGTCAAATACCGACACAGAGGTATAGGAGTTGCTCTCAAGATTGTATTAAGAAACCAGGTTTTCGGCAAAAACCTGGTTTCTGGTAAAGGAGTGAATCTACCCGCGCTTCGATGCAACTCAGCTACCGTCGAAAAAGTGAGATATATCCGAGGTATAGTTGTTTGAATTGGAGAAAAACCTATGACTGCTTATACCTTAAACTCATGTCCGACTCTGGAACTAACTGACGAACAGTTCGAGCAGGTTTGTCAAGCAAACCTGGAGCGGAATGCGAGGGGGGAATTGATCGTTATGGCGCTAACTGGGGGAGAAACGGGCAGGTATGAAGTTAAGCGCCCGTATGGAAAATTGGAGCAGTGCTCTCCTCTCCGCAGGCGCTGGGCAGCGAAGCGTGCGCCTGCGGAGGGATACGCCGCGATATAAGGGTGGCCTTTGATTCTTCTACAGGTTTCAGACTCCCCAATAGGGCCATTCGTTCTCCTGATGCTGCGTGGGTGAGAAAGGAACGGTGGTTGGCGCTAACTCCATTGCAGCGGCAAAAATATGTGCCGCTTTGTCCAGATTTTTTGGTAGAATTGCGCTCTGCTAGTGATGAGTTGGAGAATATTCAACAAAAAATGCAGGAATATTTGGAAAATGGATTACAGTTGGGTTGGTTAATCGACCCAGAAATGCACCAGGTGGAAATTTATCGACTGGATAAAGAAGTGAAGATACTGTACAGTCCAGCGGCGCTGTCGGGAGAGAAAATTTTGCCGGGGTTTGTTTTGGAGTTGAAAGAGATTTTGACTGAGTAAAAAGTTAGTGATGGTTTTTATGATGTTGGTTATGAGGGGCGCATCCAAGCAAATATGAGATGCGCCCAATCGTTTCGGCAATAATCAGTCTGGCAAATCATAAAGTAAAGCTATAGTTCCTTTGACTTCTATGACACCGCACTGTAAGATGAGGGTTGATATCCATTTTATTTGACCGGAGGAAGTCCAAAAAGTAAAGATGATGCCAAGTTATACTCTCAGCAATCTCGGCACAGCGGTTGGGAAAGCTTTACAACTAACAGCACTGCTGCTATGCTGCCTAGCTCTCACGTTTTGGTCGCTACCGGCGCAAGCAGCCAGCGGCATTAGTCCGCAATTGGAAGAACAAATTTTGCAAGTTATCCGCGCACATCCAGAAGTGATTATCGAGTCTGTAGATGCTTACCAGCAAGAACAACAACGGCAACGGCAACTGGCACAGCAGGCATTTTTGCAGGAGATAAAAGCCAATCCCCAAGCGATAATTGGTGAATCTCCAACTACTGGAGCAACTGATACTAAAGTTGTGTTCTTAGAGTTCTCAGACTTTCAATGTCCATTTTGTGGTCGGGCTTATCAAACTGTCAAAGAGTTTATGGCCAAGCATGGGGATGAAGTTACTTTGGTTTACAAGCATTTTCCTTTGTTTTCGATTCATCCACAAGCCCTTCCGGCTGCTAAAGCTGCTTGGGCTGCTACTCAGCAAGGTAAGTTCTGGGAGTACCAGGACGCCCTGTTTACCCAGCAAGATAAATTGGGTGAGGAATTTTATCTGGAAATTGTCCAAAGTTTGCATCTGGATTTAGAGCAGTTTAATCGCGATCGGAATTTGGCGGATAGTGCCATTCAGCAGGATATGCAGCTAGGTCAAAAACTCGGTGTTTCCGGCACGCCTTTCTTCGTGATGAATGGGAAAGCTTTCTCTGGCGCTGTTCCGCTAGAGGATATGGAGAAGATATTGGCGCAGGTGCTTTAAAGAAAAATTTAGAGGTTCAGTTGTCGGGGCGATCGCACTACAAACAGCATAAAGTTAAAAGTGAGATCGCCCTAAATTTGTGATAATATGAGAAGGGAAGTGAGAGGAATATGATATGAGTACAGACAGACTAGACCGGATTGAAGCCATTCTAGAACAAATCGCCCTAGACAGAGAAGCTGACCGGCACGAGCGAGAAGCTGACCGGCGGGAAATGGCCGAATTACGCGCCACAGTTAGTTCTTTGGTGCAGATCAGAGAAGCTGACCAGCGGGAAATGGCCGAATTACGCGCCGCTGACCGGCGCGAAATGGCCGAATTACGCGCTGCTGACTGGCGGGAAATGGCCGAATTACGCGCCGCCGACTGGCGCGAGCGAGAAGCTAACCGGCGGGAAATGGCCGAATTACGCGCCACAGTTAGTTCTTTGGTGCAGATAGTTGAGATCCATCAGCGCAATTTTGAGGAAATTGTGAATGAGATCAGAAAGATAACAGTTGAAATCAGAGAAATGCAATCTGAGATCAGAGGCTTACAGGTTGAAAACCGCCGCATTTTAGAGCACGTGTTCGGTCCTCAGGATAACGACTCCACAGAGCAATAACAAAATATTAATGTTGTTTGTTGTTTGTTGTTTGTTGACCACCTACCTCTAATACAACTGACTACTGACTGCGGACTGTCTCTACCAGTCCGTTATTTTTTGCTGTCTGCGGACAGCTCAGCTTCAATTATAGCATTCCCTACTCGCTCTGCAAGAGAAAAATATAAAGAAAATCTAAAGATAGGCAAATCATTTTAAATACTGAAAGAATCAGTTGCTAACTCCAGAGATAAGGGATAATTTGGTCCGATCGAATACAGAAGAGCGAGTGGGAAGAGCTAAATGTAGAAAAAAGTTAAAGAAGGGCAGGGATTTAGGGAAATTAACATAGGATGCAGAATGGAGATGCCCAAATCCGATGCAATCAAGTAAAACTTCTGAGAGTTTTCGAGAAAAGGGAAAAGGAGCGTAAATGAAAATAGCAGTTGCCAAAGAAGTAGAATTCGGCGAACGCCGCGTGGCTTTGATTCCCGATATCGTCTCCCGGTTGACAAAGCAGGGCTTAGAAATATGGGTAGAGTCGGGGGCGGGGGAACAGTCATTCTTCCCGAACAGCGCCTATGAAGCTGCGGGTGCCAAAATAATCGAAGATCCCGGATATCTCTGGGGCGAAGCAGATGTACTGCTGAAGGTGGGGACGCCCAAAGAGTCCGAAATTGACCAGCTACGGGCAGAAGGAGTCTTGATTAGCTTCCTCAATCCCCTGGGTTCGCCAGAATTGATAGGCCAGATGGCACAACGTCGGGTGACGGCTTTCAGTATGGAAATGATACCTCGTACCAGTCGGGCCCAGAGTATGGATGCTTTGTCCTCTCAGGCGGGTGTGGCTGGGTATAAAGCAGTACTGCTGGCCGCAGCGGCTTTGCCTAAGTTCTTCCCCATGTTGACAACGGCTGCTGGTACGATCCGCCCCGCGAAAGTGTTTGTGATGGGTGCTGGAGTGGCAGGTTTGCAGGCGATCGCCACTGCGCGACGTTTGGGTGCGGTGGTGGAAGCTTTTGACATCCGCCCAGCGGTAAAAGAAGAAGTGCAAAGCCTCGGTGCCAAGTTCGTAGAGGTGAAATTGGAGGAAGATACAGTAGCCGCAGGTGGCTACGCTAAGGAAATTTCCGAGGAGTCCAAGAAACACACTCAAGAATTAGTGACTGATACTGTGGCCGCCGCCGATGTGGTGATTACCACTGCCCAGGTTCCTGGCAAGAAAGCGCCGCTGCTGGTTACCGAAGAAATGGTCGCGAAGATGAAACCTGGTTCAGTAATTGTTGACTTGGCAGCCGAACAAGGTGGTAACTGCGCCCTGACAGAAGCTGGCAAGGATGTGGTGCGTAATGGCGTTACGATCGTCGGTCCGATTAATTTGCCTTCCTCCATGCCAGTCCATGCTTCTCAAATGTATGCCAAGAACATTTCCACTCTGTTGCAAATCATGATTAAAGAGGAGGAATTAAATCTTGATTTTGCCGATGATATCATTAGCAGTACTTGCGTCACCCATGGGGGCGAAATTCGCAACCAACGGGTTAAGGCGGCTCTGGAACAGGTAGCAGTTAATGCCTAGTCAAAAGGCTGTGTCTGGAGCATGACACAGAAGGGCAGTACAGAAAACCCCTGGGATAAATAAAGGAGATTTGAGTTCGATGACGGAAGCATTAATTTCTGCTTTGTTCGTTTTTGTCCTGGCTTCCTTTGCTGGGTTCGAGGTGATTAACAAGGTGCCGCCAACCCTGCATACGCCCTTGATGTCTGGGGCGAATGCGATCTCGGGCATTGCAATTTTAGGTGCCCTGATTATTGCGGGGGATAAGGATTGGAATGTGACGGTGATTTTGGGCTTGATTGCTGTGGTTTTTGCCACGATTAATGTGGTGGGCGGTTTCCTGGTAACGGACAGGATGTTGCAAATGTTTAAGAAGAAGGAGATTAAGGCATGATCGGTATCAGCGAATATATCCCGACAAGCATACAACTAACCTATTTGCTGGCAGCATCGTTATTCTTTGTCGGTCTGAAAAAGCTGGGTTCTCCAGCCACGGCTCGGAATGGTAACCTGTGGGCTGCCGTCGGGATGTTGCTGGCGATCGCGGTGACGCTGCTGGACCAGGAAGTGCTGAACTATCAGATGATTCTGATCGGCATTGCGATCGGTTCGGTAATAGGGGCGATCGGGGCTTACAAAGTAGAAATGACTGCCATGCCAGAAATGGTAGGTTTATTCAATGGCTTAGGGGGGGCTGCTTCCGCCCTGGTCGCCGTAGGAGAATTTTGGCGCTATTTCGCTGGCTTCGATCGCCCACCCTTAGACACTACAATTACGGTATTGCTAGGGGTGTTAATTGGTGGCGTGACCTTCACGGGCTCTTCGATCGCTTTTGCGAAACTGAAAGGGATTATGAGCGGTTCTCCAATCGTCTTCCCCTTGCAGCAAGTCTTTAACGCCCTCCTCCTCGGCGGCTTTCTGGCAGGTAGCGTTTATATCTGCCTGAACCCCTTGAACACGCCAGTTTTCCTGGCATTGGCGGGTATTTCCCTGGTACTGGGAGTAATGTTTGTCATTCCTATTGGTGGCGGCGACATGCCCGTGGTCATTTCCCTGCTGAACTCTTTCTCTGGGTTAGCTGCTTCTGCTGCGGGCTTCGTGGTGATGAACAATATGCTGATTATCGCTGGTGCCTTGGTGGGTGCTTCCGGTATCATCCTGACCGTGATTATGTGTAAGGCGATGAACCGCTCCCTCACCAATGTCTTGTTCGCTGGCTTTGGTACGGGTGGCGGCACAGCTGCGACTGCTGCTGGTGGCAAGGTCGATAAAACTGTCCATAGCATCGACCCCGAAGAGAGTGCGATGATGTTGGGTTATGCTCGCTCTGTGGCGATCGTTCCCGGTTATGGCATGGCTGTAGCCCAGGCACAGCATGCGGTGCGGGAGTTGGCTGACCAGTTGGAACGCCTCGGGGTTGAGGTGAAGTATGCCATTCACCCAGTGGCAGGACGAATGCCCGGACATATGAACGTGTTGCTGGCCGAGGCGAACGTGCCTTACGAGCAGCTGTACGATATGGAGGACATTAATCCAGATTTCGATCGCACGGATGTAGCCTTGGTAATTGGGGCGAACGATGTGGTCAACCCAGCAGCGCGGGATAATGCTGGTAGCCCAATTTATGGGATGCCCATTCTGGAGGTAGACAAGGCTGGACACACGATCGTGATCAAGCGTAGTATGAATACAGGCTTTGCTGGGATTGATAACGATCTGTTTTACAAGGACAAGACGATGATGCTGTTTGGCAGCGCTAAGGATATGGTGACTAAGATCGTTGGCGAAGTGAAACAGCTTTAAGCAGCTACACCCTAGGGTTTCTCCTGCTATGCTCTTGTCCCTCGGGACGCGGCATGCAGGAGAAACCGCCTCACCCTTTAGGTTGCTGTTGGCGAATGAACTGGGGCAGAGCCCCAGCAGCAAAGCCCGAGCAGGATTTGTTCAGAAAGGCGAAGGAGCCCCAAGCATTAAAAATCAATGATTTCTCGCCTCTCCCTGCTCAAAGCTCCCTGCTCAGAACTCTCGCAGATCGCTCCAGAATGGTAATTCGCCAACAGAATCCTTTAGGGTGGGGATGGGGGTGGAGTGCGATGCGCGCAGCGGAGGGGGCGTTACCCGGGGATCTGGCGCACAGGGCTACACGCGCTCGGGGCATAATTATTGCTGGGGTAGCGCCACCTCGGTGGGCGAAAGAGTATGTTTTGGCGATCGCCCATCTTGCGGAAGTATTAAAGTTCCCGGTATTAGCAGAAGGACTCTCACCATTCAAAATGGGGAAACAATTTGAGAACAAGAGTCTCAGGTTTTATCTGTATGCAATTTAACTGCGCGACAAAAAACTGGTGGAAAAACTACTTTGACTCGGGATTTTGGCAGATATTTATTGATTATCATACTAAAGAGATGTAGCTGGACAAGAGAGAAAATGTACTGGGATTATACAGCATGGGTCAGGGAAAAGGTAAGGGAGAACAAGGGACAGGTTAAGAAGTCAGCAATTTAAGGAATTACCAACTCGTGTCCGAGAGCGCCCACCTTGTCGCTCGCCTGCCTGGCAGCGACATGGGTGGGCGTCTCTGGACACGACCGGGTTTTAACCGCTGAGGAACAACAAGTAAAAAAATGCTCTTATTCCGCAATGTAAATTTAGTTTGGGCTTCAATTTTAGCAGAAACATTAAAGCGACTGGGATTGAAAACGGCGATCGCCTGTCCGGGTTCGCGCTCGACCCCCCTGACGGTAGCTTTTGCCCAAAACCCCCTTATCGAAGCTATTCCAGTG
>JACOMV010000165.1 GCA_014324065.1 Hormoscilla sp. SP12CHS1
GCTGATTGGAACAACTGCGTTTAAGAACTGGTTTACAAAATGCTGCTCCTGTACTAGCTAACTTGTGAACAAGCTGTATCAGCAGGTTCAGACCAAGTGATGCCATTTAATGTGAGAATATTTGAATAGACTGGCTGAATAGCTGGTTTTTCTAACAATTGTGTGGTCATTGTTTACCTTCCTTTTTAATCATTATGGCTCGATTTTGCTTCAACAACTCAATTCCTTGGGATATGATTGCTTCCAGATATACTTTGCCTTGATGAAGGAGTTGCCTAAATTATAGCAGTTCTTCCATCCGCACCGTTCCGGAAAAATCGACAACTATTTGCTTTCTTCTTCTCTCTGCAACCGCCAACCCGGTTTCACTACTTGACGCGATCGGGCAATGACTAAAGCATCATCCCCGACATCGTCTGTCACTACAGATCCCGCTGCTACCGTCACATCTTTCCCCAGGGTCACGGGCGCAACCAAAACGCTATTGGAACCGGTTTGAGAGCGATCGCCTATTGCAGTCCGATGCTTTTTCACCCCATCGTAGTTAGCAGTAATCGTGCCAGCACCGATATTAACTCTTTCCCCTAACTCTGCATCCCCTAGATAAGCAAGGTGGGCCACATTGGTGCGATCGCCCACTTTAGTATTCTTAATCTCGACAAAATTCCCCACCCGACAGGACTCTCCCACCTCCGCGTGACCCCGCAGGTGAGTATAAGGACCGACACGAGTCCCAGCCTTGACCGCGCTATCAGTCACCACCGAGTACAGCACCGTGACATTTTCACCAATCTGACTATTCTCGATCAAGCTACCCGGTCCAATGCGACTCCCCGACTGAATCACTGTATCGCCGCGCAGATGGGTTTGCGGTTCGATAATCACATCTGACCCGATGCGCACAGTATCATCAATGGTAATGCTATCGGGATTAATCAGGGTCACGCCCTGGGCCATCCAATCATCCTTCACCCGGTCTTGCAAAATATCATAGGCTGTCGCCAACTGCTTGCGGTCATTGATGCCGAAAATCTCTCGATAATCTTCCACATCCATCGCCATGACTGGATGCATCAAGCTACAAGCATCCGTCAGATAATACTCATGCTGGTCATTTTCCGACTGTAGCTGAGGTAGCACCCGTGCTAGCTGTTGCCAATTGAAACAGTAGACTCCAGCATTAACTCGGCGATTTTGCCGCTGGGCCGTCGTGCAATCTCGGTCTTCAACAATGTGTTGCAGAAAATTGTCCTGGTCGCAAAACACCCGACCGTATCCTTTGGGATTGGGAATCTGAGCAGTTAAAATAGTAGCTGCATTCTGACGTGCCTTATGGGTTGCCATCAGCTGCTGAATCGTTTCCGGTCGCAATAAAGGCACGTCCCCGTTCAGAACCACCAGATCGCCGGTGAAGTCCCGTAGGTGGGGTAATAATTGTTGAATGGCATGACCCGTCCCCAACTGCTGAGTCTGTTCGACAAACTCCAAGTCCCGATAGTCAGAAAGGGACTGTTTCACCCAATCTCCTCGATAACCGACAATGACCAGACGGCGCTGGACCGACAGCAAACGACTACTGTCGAGTACCCGGGCAATGAGGGTACGGCCCGCCAGGGAATGTAAAACCTTCGGCAGTTGGGACTTCATGCGCGTCCCCCGTCCAGCCGCTAGAATTGCTACTGCTACCATTGCTGCTCCACCAGTCACCGACTATATTGCTTCTCTATACAAGCATGCCTGTGCTCTCTTCTGCTCTCCTCTCCGCTCTTGCTGCCAGCTCCCCGGGTAACGACCCCTCCGCTGCGAGAGCTGCGGGATGCGCCGTCTACGTCAGGAGAAGCTCCGGGATGCGCTTTCCAGTGTCTCCTGGGAGCGCCTTGAGCACTTCATAGAAGACACTGGACCGCAGTTGACTGTAACGACCGCCAGCGCAAATGTCAAGTTATTTAAACTTTTCTCTCCTAATGGGATGGACCGATCGCGGGCTGCGGTAAACTAACTTAGACCCTGTCGAATCGACACTATTATTGTGTCTCAAGTTTGGGAGTTATTTTTCTATGTCTCATTCAGTCAAAATCTACGATACCTGCATCGGTTGCACCCAATGCGTCCGCGCCTGCCCCCTGGACGTTCTCGAGATGGTTCCCTGGGACGGCTGCAAAGCCAGTCAGATCGCTGCCTCTCCGCGCACCGAAGACTGTATCGGTTGCAAGCGGTGTGAAACTGCCTGTCCCACGGACTTTCTGAGCATCCGGGTGTACTTGGGAGCGGAAACCACCCGCAGCATGGGCCTGGCGTACTAGAATCCAGCGCACTGACATCGGTTGGGGGAGCATTCGCTCCCCTGTTTTGTGCGAGAGCATCTCAATGCAGCGTTCCCAGGCAGGAGCCCGGGAACGAGGCGCTCGGTCGCCCGTGTTGCGAAGAATGAAGCAATCCGCACTGCGTATAAAGAAACCCTGTTTTTACCAAAAACAGGGTTTCTGGGCTAGTGTATGTTTGGATAATTTAGGAGAGGAACTTGAAAAGACTGCTCTCCTCTCCGCACTCGCTGCCGGGCCCTATCCTATGGCAAAACGGACATTCTGCTGCTGCACAAGTGGCCCGCGGATGCGATCGCCCCAGAAGATAGAGAAATGTTTGACCCCAATTGGTACGGAGGGGGCAACGAATATGCTATAATCATAGTAGAAGAATTACAGCCAAAATTAGTGCTGTGCGGACATGCGCACAAACGCTATCGTCGCTCAGTTTTTGGAAGCCAAGAAAAATCGAGTTACCTCTGCTTCTTAGGTAAAATAACCCAGGGTAAAGATGCGATCGCCGTTTTTCAGGGGACGCCAGATGGACAAATAATAGAAGTGACGGATACCATTTTATAAAAGAATGCTACAATTAGTTTAAGAGTCATCCTATTAGTCGGTTTTAACCGACTTTAGCTATTAGCCTCTGGTTTGAACCAGAGGCGGGCTGACAGCGAAGTGAAATAATTAGTTTTTTGACTATAATATGAGATAATTAAGAAACAATTAAATTATCCGGAAGGCAGTCAAAAACCATTGTTAAGATCGATAGGAATAGCCAAGTAGGAGTTAAAGTAAAATGTGCGGAATAGTGGGCTATATTGGCACCCAAAGGGCAACAGAAATTTTGCTGACAGGATTGGAAAAACTGAAATATCGGGGTTATGATTCCGCTGGCATTGCCACAGTCTGGGAAGGGAAAATTGACTGCGTCCGGGCGAAAGGCAAATTGCAGAATCTGCGAGATAAACTGACTAATGTGGAAAACCCGGCCCAGATAGGCATTGGACATACTCGCTGGGCAACCCACGGCAAACCTGCCGAACACAATGCCCATCCCCATACGGACATGGCTAGACAAGTGGCGGTGGTGCAAAATGGAATTGTAGAAAACTATGCATCGTTGCGCGAAGAACTCAAGGAAAAGGGATACGAGTTTCGTTCTGAAACAGACACGGAAGTTATCCCGAACTTAATCGCCGAAATTTTATCAACGAACTCTTCATCGCTTTTAGATGCGGTACGACAGGCGGTGAATAGACTGTCAGGGGCCTTCGCGATCGCGGTTCTGTCTGGGGACTATCCGGACGAATTAATCTTAGCGCGACAACAGGCTCCATTAGTGATTGGATTTGGGCAAGGGGAGTTTTTCTGTGCCTCGGATACGCCAGCTTTGGTGCCCCATACCTGGGCGGTGTTGCCCCTAGAAAATGGGGAAATGGCGCGTCTAATGCCTTTGGGAGTAGAGGTATATAACTTTGCCGGGGACAGGCTGAAAAAATATCCCTTTACTCTGAGCTGGAACCCCGTGCAGGTGGAAAAACAGGGCTTCAAGCATTTCATGCTCAAGGAAATTCACGAGCAACCGGGGGTAGTGCGCACCTGTTTGGAGGCTTATTTGCAGACGGAGAAGCACTCCCAAGCAAAGGATAATTCATCCATTGGCAATCTCGTAAATCTGGGTTTACCAGAAGAGTTATTCCAGGATTTGGAGATGATTCAAATTCTGGCCTGTGGGACGAGTTGGCACGCGGGTCTCGTGGGCAAATACTTGCTGGAACAGTTGGCGGGGATACCGACGCAAGTGCAATATGCTTCCGAGTTTCGTTACGCGCCCCCGCCGATAACGGCAAATACCCTGACAATTGGGGTGACCCAGTCTGGGGAAACAGCCGATACTTTGGCAGCTTTAGCAATGGAACAACAGCGGCGTGCGGGTGGAGAAGCAAAATATCAGTCGCGCATCTTGGGAATTACCAATCGATCGGAAAGTTCTCTCGCCCAGATGGTGCCTCATATTATTAACACCCATGCGGGAATTGAAATTGGGGTGGCGGCGACAAAAACCTTTGTGGCTCAGTTGATGGCCTTTTACTTTCTGGCTCTGGATTTGGCCTATCGGCGTCAGAATAAATCGGCCTCGCAGTTGGAAGAAATTATCGATGGTTTGCGCCAGTTGTCCAGGGAAATTGAATTAATTTTGGAGACTCAGTCCAGCTTCATTGAGGAATTAGCTCATCAGTTTAACGAAACTAAGGATTTCATCTTTGTGGGGCGAGGGATTAATTTTCCTATTGCCCTGGAAGGGGCGCTGAAATTGAAGGAAATTAGTTATATTCACGCGGAAGGCTATCCCGCTGGGGAGATGAAACATGGCCCGATCGCTCTGTTGGATGCGAAGGTGCCCGTGGTGGCGATCGCGATGCCGGGAAGCATTTTCGAGAAAGTGCTCTCGAATGCCCAGGAAGCGAAGGCGCGGGATGCCCGTTTAATTGGAGTAACTCCCAAGGACGAGCCCCAAGCGGCAGAGATATTTGACGAAGTGTTAGCGGTGCCGATGGTAGAGGAAATATTGTCACCAATCTTGACAGTAATTCCGCTACAATTATTAGCATATAACATTGCGGCGCTGCGGGGATTGGACGTGGATCAGCCGAGGAATTTGGCCAAGTCCGTGACCGTAGAATAGATAATAGCCCGCCCGCCGCCCCGCCCCAACCCCGCCGCCCCAACCCTAAAGGGTCGGGCTACAGGAACAAAGTCTGCCTGCGCAGGCTGAGTTGCCTCGGAAGACATTGGACGCGCTGAAGCAGGAATCAGAATATGATAATTAGGACGCATGTTAATGTAAGAAAGGAGTAACCGGTTATGAAGGGAGCCATGAAGCCAGAACGAGAGGGCGATCGCATTTACAAAGGGCGCTTTGAAGAACTGAAAAGGGAGGTAATGATTGGAATAAAAGCATCGTCACGGGGAGAGGTAGTAGATGAAGAAACTGCAATTAAAGAAATTCGTCAGAAGCTCGATCGTCGAGGGAAACAGTCACGATTGATTTTGAGATTCTGACTGTTCGGGCAAGACAGGATCAAAATAGATATAGTTCGCCCGATGGCGATCGCACGACTCCCCGGAAAGCGCGCTTTGCGCTTACTACAAACGGGGCGATCTGGATTTTAATATTATCGCCATTGCTTGTTATTTAAAACAATTCAAGACAATCCAAGATTGAATTATTCAAAAGCTCCCGAATAGCTTCTGAACCAGAGCGAATAATAGCTTCTACTTGATTTATGCTTGTGTTGCCACAGCGTAACCATAGGACTTTGGGAGGTGAACCATACAAGCGGCTTCTTTCGGCAAAGTCCACGTCCTGGGTGACAATGCAAAAATCATGCAACCTGGCAAACTCCCAGATTTCGGAATCGCTGGCCTCTGCCAGTCCGTGAAACTGAACATGGCTAGCGCCAGGGAAAATGTCCGCCAAACGCACAACTAACCGGCGGCTGAGATTTTGATCGAATAGTAATTTCAAGAAGCACTTCCCATGGCAACTAAACGATGTTCGCGATCGGCTGCAAATTCAAGGCAGGCGAGAATGTCTTGCTCTGTGAGTTCAGGAAAGTCCTCTAAAATTTCAGCATGAGACATTCCGGCTGCCAACCAGCCAAGCACGTCATAAACAGTGATACGCATACGCCGGATACAAGGCTTACCGCCTCGCTTATCCGGCTCAATTGTAATCAGGTCGCGATAGCTCATGGCCCATAGATGTTTAGGATATAGTCTAGCTTAACACATCACGGCACTTATGAATTTTGAACAGATTTGGCAGCAGTATGATTTTACCGAAGCTGAGTTGTTAAACATGGGTTGGCAACTCCCTGGCGATTACGTCCTGCATTTGAACTATTATTGGGACGAATGGGAACAGGTGAGCGATCGCTCACGCCCCCTGACAGTAATTCTACTCGACTGCACTCGTCTCACCGTGCAGTTGAACCCGACGCGCCCAAAGTCAGGTTATCCATCTTACCTAGGAACCATCGTCGGTTGGGGCTTAGTCTCGCCGTCAGAGTGGTTGCTTCGTCAGCAACTTTCTGAGGACTTGTGGCTGCATTTGCGCTTTGAAATCGGTAGCAATAGCTTTGCTTTATTGAAGCCCTCTGTCGTTCTCTGGCAGTTCACCAGCAGGAATTTTCTCTTTCAGTTAGCAGTGCTTAACAGCCTCAGATCCTACTCATGCTTGCTTAGTTATTAATTGCTAATTGACTGAGGCGTTTAAGAATGCTTAGAACCCGATACAAATCATTTCCGGGGTTGCGCAGAGAAAATTCAGCAGAGGTGGCGTATCGTGGGACTTCACCTTTGACTAATTTGATGAAAATGAAGGTGCCACCAGTCGCGATCGTGCCAAAGCAGGGTTTCTCTAGATCGGGGTTGGCCAGCATATAAGCTATAATTTGTGGCAGTCCCGCCTCGATCGAGAAGCTAGCCCGTTTGGACTCGATTACCATTACCCACAATTGTTCTTGCAAAACTAAGGTATCAATGCTACCCTTGATTACCACTTCTTCATCAGAGGCTGAAATCTCTATAGGATGTTCTGCTTGGAAGTGAAAAGGCGGCAGATAGAATTCCCCGATAAAGAGAAGAGGGGAGACGATCGCCATGTTAACGGGCTTTTCGAGAAAAGGTTTTTTCCCGATCAAATTCAAATATCCAGCTTTTACCCGGTCTAGCAGTTGTTTTTGCAAATCGGTAATTTCTGGCAAGTTGTCTTGCCACTCGCGGAAAAATTAGTCATCCTCAACTAGCCGTAGATGAAAGATCCTTTCTAAGTCGTCCAGGGTGACGTCTTTAATCCCATGCTTGTCAAGTGAAACAGGGGGAAAATTGCCCCACATCTCGCGACGCGCTTCAGTAATATCTGCTGCTGTAATCTTAATTCCCAAGTCAGCACACAACCCTTTGATGCTGCGACCCGGACCCGAAGATTTACTCTTTTGCACGAGAAACTCCGCAAAGTCCAACAATTGCTGTTGTTTGTCTGGAGGCAATTGTAGCAGTTTTTCCAAGACTGCTTGCTGAATGTCTGTGGTTTCGATCATTTTGATTACCGCTGTCCCACCAAAAAACTCTGATCGCCATTTCCTTAACATTCTATCACTCTGACAATTGATAAAATAATCGCGCTTTGCACTTACTGCAAACAGTGGTAAGCTAGTTGAGGAGTTTTGTAACAATCGGATATGGCAAAGATCAACGATAACTACCTGAAGCTCAAAGCTGGCTACCTGTTTCCCGAAATTGCTCGCCGAGTAAATGCCTTTGCTCAGGCCAATCCTGATGCTAAGATTATTAAGCTGGGTATCGGCGACGTGACTGAACCCCTACCAGAAGCCTGCTGCACCGCTATGATGAAGGCGGTTCAAGACATGGGCGATCGGGCCACCTTCAAAGGCTACGGTCCCGAACAGGGCTACCCCTGGTTGCGGGAAAAAATTGCCGCCAGTGACTTCCAAGCCCGGGGATGCGACATCGATGCAGAGGAAATCTTCATCTCCGACGGTTCCAAGTGCGACACGGGCAACATTCTCGATATCTTCGGTCATGATAATGCGATCGCCATTACTGACCCCGTATATCCCGTATACCTCGACACCAACGTTATGGCAGGCAATACTGGACCCGGCAACGATGCAGGCAAGTATGAGGGTATACGGTATCTGCCCATTACTGCAGACAACAACTTTACCGCAGAGATTCCCTCAGAGAAAGTCGATCTAATTTACCTGTGCTTTCCCAATAACCCCACTGGGGCAACGGCGACCAAATCACATCTGAAAGCGTGGGTAGACTATGCTAATGCTAATGGTTCGATCGTTTTATTCGATGCCGCCTACGAAGCTTTCATAACAGATGCAGATATGCCCCATTCTATCTATGAAATTGACGGGGCCAAATCATGTGCGATCGAGTTTCGTTCCTTCTCCAAGAATGCCGGGTTCACGGGTACCCGCTGTGCCCTAACGGTAGTGCCCAAGACCCTCACAGGGAAAGCCGCCGATGGTTCTGATGTAGAATTGTGGAAGCTGTGGAACCGCCGTCATTGCACCAAGTTCAATGGCGTATCATACATCGTGCAACGGGGGGCAGAATCGGTCTATACTGAAGCAGGACAGGCACAAGTGAAAGCATTAGTCAGCTTCTATCTGGAGAATGCTAAGATTATTTGTGCTAAATTAACAGCAGCAGGATTGCAAGTTTATGGCGGGGTGAATGCACCTTACGTTTGGGTGCAGACCCCTGCTGGTTTGTCCAGTTGGGATTTCTTCGATCTGCTGTTGCATAACTGCAATGTGGTAGGAACGCCCGGTTCGCGGTTTGGTGCCGCAGGGGAAGGTTACTTCCGCATTTCCGCGTTTAATAGTCGGGAGAATGTAGAAGAGGCGACGCAGCGGATTACCGAGAAGTTTAAAGTGTAGAAATTGGGGTGGGCGATGCCCGCCCATCCATTAACAGGCAATTCGATCTATGAAATTAAAGTGATATGTGATGTTAACCTGTAACTATCGTGTATTTCAAGAAGCAAACGGCGATTACATCATTCGGGAAGTATTATATGCAGAAAATGGCGAGATTCTCGCCTGCACGGAAAATGCAGTTGAACCCTGGGGGCGATCGCCAGAATAATTAGCCAAAGATATTGAGTTCTTCCAGGAAGCATTAATGCTGCCCGTATTGTGCGATTCGTTTAAAGTAAACTGACTTGACACAAATCAAGAAAGGGGAGCGTTACCAGGGAATCATTAGCCCT
>JACOMV010000166.1:0-4174 GCA_014324065.1 Hormoscilla sp. SP12CHS1
TAAGAGCTGGTCACAAAGAACAAAAATTGTTGTAATCATATCTTCCATAATCTACAGAATCAGCAATTAACTATTATTTGAGTACATTATAACCTATAAACAGCCAACCCGCCGCCTAGCACAAAAAAACTAATCTTGTATCAAAAAATACAAAAAAATTCAAATATCTGTAAAGTCTAAGTGGGTAATTCATATTTTTTTAAATAGGTCGCAACTTAGGTTATATACTATAAAGGGCTGCTACTCTCTCGTTCCCTGGTTCTACCAAAAAACGAATCTGGAGGCTCCCGCCTCCAATAAGCGTAGGATTGCCTCCTCAAGTATCTCAGATTTTTGATAAAATCCTTCCTAGGGGTCGCCAAGGAACGAGAAATCAGGGGAGGCGGAGCCAGGGAACGAGAAATTCACAATTTACAACAATGTCACAATATGATGCTATACTAATTCCCGGAGGCGCAGGTGGCGAGTTGCCGATCGCAGCGGCGATTGGATCGATCGCTCTCCATCCAACGGGGAGAATATATCATTACTCTCAGTGCGGGCACGACTCATAAACCCCCTCCTTTAAATAATAATGGCTTTCCGATCTTTGAGGCGATCGGGGCGGCTAATTATTTGGTGAAACGGGGATGCGACCCGAAGAAAATTCTCACGGAGGCCAGTTCCTATGATACGATCGAGAATGCCTACTTTTCCCGGGTAATTCATATCGAGCCGAGGTGCTGGCGGAAATTACTGATAATCACGTCGGAATTTCATCTAGCCAGAACCAAAAGCATTTTCCAATGGGGGTGCCGGCAAATTATTATCAGTTACAGTTTGAGTCAGTGACAGATGCAGGAATTGAGGAAGAGACCCTGAAGGCGAGAAGGGAAAAGGAACGGCGCGGAGCCAGGTTTCGAGGCGCCAAGTCGGTTAAAATTAAAACCGACTAATAACATGAATAACATGGAAACTTGTATGAGTCAGCATGTTTGGATAATTTGGCAGAATATTGAGAGCAATTTTGAATTAGTTGTGAAAGTTGAGAAACCTGTCATTTATCCTACTAATTCGACGCGATTTAGTTTCCTAATTGCTGCTAACACATGGGTCGAGGCGCTTCGCTGTATACCTCTTTTTTTGAGCAGTTTTTGTGACTTAATTTTTTCAAGCATCAAGTCTAGCAATTGGATTTCCTTACTTGAAGAGAGCAGGCGTTATCTAAAGTATTTCAGCACCGTCTGGTCGAATACTGGATATGTTAACTCTAGCCCCAACGCATATTTCCAATCAATTCTCGACCTGACCGCATCGGAATATGGCGATCGCTCAATCCTTCCGCAAACTGCATCACTGTCACTAGGGCCAATCTCGCCGGATATATAGCTTTTTTTCCACATCGTGCCCTGTAAAGTTCGTGAAAGTCTTCAAAACTATCAGACCCGGGGGGTGTTGCTCAAACTGTTCAAGGATATCTCAACTAGCTACTTTCAGACCCCCCGAAACAATCTCCTCGGCAAGGCATGAGACGCAACGCTGCGCGACTCATAAAGCATAAGTTAATCGCGGTTGTTCCCCCCCTCGCAATGACAAATAGGAGATTTTGGCGCTATGTCAGTGATATTCGTATGAGGGTAGCTGGCCTGATGGGGACCAGTCGGGTTCGGTAAAATCTCGATCGCCTCGGCGACGAATAGCTATACTGGAGAAGAGCAATTGACTGCTCGCGGAGTTGACGGAGGGTGATATGACTAGCAAACACTTACTTGTCCGAGTGCTGACGGGATTGGCACTGGCCCTAGGTGCGACGACAAATATATCTACTGGGCCTAGCGATGCTTTAGCCCAGCGGTTCTTCTGCGGGAGGGATATCAATTCTCGATACGGGGAGATGTCCCCATAATTCACTGGGTTTCCACTTGGTCCAGCGGTTCGGGATGGACCCCCCAGCGCCGCTGCGATCGTGTATCCCAGAAATTCCAGCGGTACCACGAAAATGGGACGCTCAAGTACATGAGAACCGGGCAGTTCAACGGTTATCCAGTCATTTGCATTCCCAGTCGCAAGGGCGGTTATTGTCAGGAACAAGATACTATCCCAAAGGGGGGTGATGCTGCTGATACCCTACAGCAAATGACAGATGTGCGCACTCGCATTCGGAAGGAACATTTGATGCTGAGTGATGACCTCATTTTCTATGAGAATGGGGAAGCTTACGTTGATATGGATGTGTTTCTCAATAGGGGAACTGTTCAAGAAGTTCAGGAAGTTCAGGAAACACCCAGTGCTGAAGAAGAACTCTGGTAAAAAATATCGACCCGGTGGGGTTGGCAGAAAATCCCGGGCAATGATGCTGTTAGCCTGTATCGGCAGTTTATTAATTGCCATGCAAGCAGATGTGCCAAATGCCCGGGTCTTGACTACCAATGAAAGGCGCGATTACCTGCGATCGCGCCGGGTATTCGATCTCCTATACAGGACGGCGGAGGCGATTACAGTTAAAGTGCTTTCGGACGGCACTTTAGGGTCGGGAATATTGATTCAGCAGCAAGGTTTAGTCTATACTGTTGTTACCAATAGCCATGTACTGAGAGCAGGGGTGGCTCCCTATGAGATTAAAACTGCGGATGGCCAGATATATACATCAGAAGTCGTGAAAACAGTTAACTTTGAAAAGTATGATTTGGCTCTATTGCAGTTCCGCAGCAGGGGTGCAGTCTATGAAGTAGCCAAGCTGGGCCGTTCGTCAACTCTGCAAATAGGAGATGAAGTATTTTCCGCCGGGTTTCCGTTTGCAGTTGCAGAAAACCCACCGGTTAATGCCTCCGAACTAGTGCAGGAGTTTACAGGATTTGTACTCAGAGAAGGTCGCGTATCGGTAGTGCTGGACAGGGAATTAAAAGATGGCTATCGCATCGGGTATACTAGTTACGTGCAAAAGGGCATGAGTGGAGGACCGCTGCTAAATTTGAAAGGTGAATTAGTGGCGATTAATGGCATCCACGCCTATCCTCTCTGGGATGCGCCGGAATATTATCAGGATGGCACGGAACCTTGTCAAGCTTTACAGGAATTTATTACCCGTTCTAGCTTCGGCATTCCCATTGAAACAGTGATGGAGAAGGCTCCAAAATTTACGCTCAAGGACGTGCAAATTTCTCCAGATGATTCAGGATGGCGAGAGAGGATCGGAGAGTTATACAGGAGGCGGAATGTTCGTGACTTGATTAGGAAGATGAGAGATGAGGCAGAATCAGCAACAAGTTGTATTGAGTAGTAGGTTGGGTTTCCGAACGAAACCCAACAAGGACAACGGAGAAGCTTAAAAGGAAGAGGTAGATGCCTACTGACATGCAGTTAAAGTGTTTGTACCGAATTGGCTATCAACTAACCTATGTGATGTTTCAGCCGATTCACCTTATTTGTATTGACGATCGCACTCAAAATTTATTCATATTGGCAGGTAACAACGAACAACTTGAATTTGAAGTCACTCCACAAGGTACTGTGATGAGTAAAATTGACTATGTGACAATGTCCGACCAGCAGTTAAGGCAATACTTTCTCGAACATCGTCACGATGAAGCGGCATTCAAAGCTTACCTCGATCGCCGCGCGATAGCCTAAAATCATCACAACCGCGAACGACCCCGACTTTGATGCCAAAATTATAGCTGCAATTCGTCAGCAGATGAGCGATAATCTTGATATACCACAGCAATAGGGAGGGAGCATCTCATATTTGCCAATATATCTGTAGGGGCGAAGCATTCGGGCGACAAGTTATGCAATAAATAGACAAATTATTTTCCCGAATGCTTCGCCCTTACACAATTGAGATGTACCGAGGAACGAAACCCAACAACGACAATGGAGGTATAACCGTGAATTTTCCCTATAGACTGTCAGCAGCGTTAGTCGGTGCAGCAATGGTAGCAGTGCAACGGCCATTCTCTGTAGCAGTAGCGCAGGATGTCAGTACCATTGCCGAAGCAATTACCGTTCGCATCGATGGACCAAAAGCAGGTGGATCTGGAGTGATTGTGAAGCGGGAAGGAAACACTTACACAGTCCTCAGCAACTGGCACGTAGTGGACGACTCTGGCAACTATGTAATTACAGCTTGTTCAGGAAACAAGTAGAACATTTTTGTGCTAAACTAGAGCTATACTCAATGCAGACCCAATTCAGC
>JACOMV010000166.1:4269-13375 GCA_014324065.1 Hormoscilla sp. SP12CHS1
CTTGTGATTTCTGGGACTCCTATGTGCTCCGCCGTCGAGGCCAGGAGGCAGAGCCTCAACGGAACGTGACCAGGGAGACCCCGGTCACGAGGGTGTGGTCAAAACCCGTTGGTAGGCACGGCGACCTTGGGAGCGGCTGCTGGCGCCGAGCCTCAGCAAATTGTAACACCCAATAGGTTGACAATAGGTTGACAATACTTTATTATAAGCCTGCAATAAAGTATTGTCAGCCGACAATACTCTATTGTAAGCCTGCAATAAAGCCGACAATACTCTATTGTACGCCTGCAATAAAGTATTGTCAGCCGACAATACTTTATTGTAAGCCGCAATTGCCTATTGTAAGCCTGCAGTTGCTTATTGTAAGCCAACAATAGCTTATTGTCAAGTTGCCTGTTGAAATAGCTAATGACAAGAAAAACCTCTGTGGTGCATCGGTGAACATGTAGAACTTGGAAACGAGAGGGTAAAATTTAAGCATTATCCTATTAGTCGGTTAAAACTCATATCTTGCACTATTCTAAACTAGAAGCTCCGCCTCGATAACTCGTTCCCTGGCTCCCGCCAGGGAAGTATCTCCAGCAGTCTTTCTGCTTCGGCGCTAGTTTGGGAATATTCCATCCTATCTATATATTATAGTCTACAATTGTCATCGCAGCTTAAGGCCCTGCATCAGTGAAGATGGTAAAACCATTAATTGAGCGTTCATGGGAATGTCCTGAATTTTACAATTCCACATCTCTCCAACGATCCTCATGTCCGGCGATCGCACCGGCGGATGTGAGGCTTATGATATCATAACTCAGTACCGCCCACCAGAAGCTAAATCTCGGACTCTGCTTGACAATTTGCATCAGTCCTGTATATAATTTACCAGGACAGTCGCCGGGGATACAAAATAACCAGTTTACGGAGGCCATACAATGGGATTGAAGCTAGATAACGTGGTACCATGGGGGCGATCGCACGCTGAATACCAGAGAATGTTCGACATTACTATACCAGAATTAGAGTTAAAGATCCTTGATTGTGGTGGCGGTCCCGCTAGCTTTAATGCGTCAATGACTCGCAGGGGCTACAATAATGTGATTTCCTGCGATCCAGTTTATCAATTCAGTGCTGAGGAAATTGCCAGACGCATTCAAGCAACTTATTCAGTTATTGTCGAGGGAGTAAATGCCAATCGAGATAAATATGTTTGGCAAGGAGAAATTGCCTCTCCCACTCAGTTGGGAAAAGTGAGAATGGCAGCTATGCAGCAGTTTCTGGCAGATTTTACCGAGGAAAAAAAGTTAGGACGTTATGTCACTGCGGAATTACCCGTACTGCCTTTCGATCGGGGACAATTTGATTTAGCCCTCTGTTCTCATCTATTATTTCTTTATTCCGACCAACTTGATGCAGCATTCCATTTCCATGCTATACTAGAACTATGTAGAGTCGCTAGGGAAGTCCGCATCTTCCCCCTGCTAGATATATCTGGAGAACATTCTCCACACCTGTCAGGTGCTATAAGGGAATTAAGACAGCAGGGTTATCGGGTAGAAATTAGGCAAGTGGATTATGAATTTCAACGCGGCGGTAACCAGATGTTGCGGATATTGAAAATGGATAATTGAGAATGGAGAAGAAAGAAATTATTAGGACATTTTCGGGAACGAGTTGGGAGGAAAAAGCGAGTTACTGTCGCGCCCTCAGAGTGGGAAATCAGATTTATGTTTCCGGGACCGCACCTATCGATCTGGAGGCGTATTCGCCCCCGGAGATGCTTACGCCCAAACTAAATATTGCTTGTCAATTATCCAAAAAGCTTTGCAGGATTTGGGGGCTGACTGTAGCGATGTTGTCCAGGTACGCTTGTTTGTGACTGATATTAGTCGCGCCCAAGAGTTTATTCAGGCCCATCGCGAATTCTTTGCAGAACATCCCCCAACTAATACAATGGTTGAAGTTAGCGCTTTGGTAGACCCGGCCATGCTGGTTGAGGTGGAAGCAGAAGCAATTTGTTTCTCACATGAGGTGGGATAAGAAGATGCTACAATAGAAGCGTTATGCTATTATACCATCTTTTAACGATATGATCGACTTGACGGTAGCAGAGATGATCGGGAGGCGGGAGCCTCAGAAGACCGTTCCCAGGTTCTACCTGGGAACGAGATAGTAGGTTTTTTATCTATCACAACTTTGATAAATTGGTATTAGTCGGTTTTAACCGACTTTGCGCCTCGAAACCTGGCTCCCGCCTGGTAACGCGCGGGGGTTTGAACGGCGGGATGACAACGAAGTGAACTATAAAGAGAAGGAGAATAAATGTGAAATTAGGAGTATTTTGGCGACAGATAGGTCAACCAATGGTATATTATCCTCAGATAGCAAAGGTTACTGGTGGGGTAACTGCTGCCGTGTTTTTCTGTCATCTGTGTCAGAGTCAGTCATCGAGTAATTCTAAAGAATGGATATCTATTACTGTCGAGCAAATGGAGGCGGAAACCGGTATAAATTACTCGGAACAAGAACTGGCACTCCGGCAACTTAAGGCCCGATCGCTCTTGAAAGAGAGAATAGTTAGGGGGAAAAGTGGGGCCCTGGAGTTTTGGCCGGACCTGGAGGCCCTAGAAAAAAGATTAGAGGATAATTTCATTACACCTGAGGACTCTCAAGCATCTCTAATTCAGGTTCAAGATAAAACTCCCAGAACAATTAAAGAAGATAAATATTTGCCGGTGCGGCGTCAAGCTATTGCCGTGCAAGTCACTCCGAATTATCAATTTAGCGGTCCCTGGGAGTCTCCCGCTCAATTAAATGAATTTCAACGGACATTATTAGAGTATGCTAAGAACCAAGGGTATCCTAACCCTTCGGGATGGGTATTTAAGGTGATCGATGGCATGACTAAAGGGTTATTGTCTCCCTTTTGGGATGAATTTGTCGCCGGAATAGCTTTAGGTGAAAGTCAGAAAGTTAAGCGGGACTGGGAAATAGAACCTGGTGTTCCTTATCCCGCCTTTGAAGAAGAACGCATTCAATATTACGTTAGCAAAGGCGAACCCCTAGAAGCTGCTGTCTCTAAAGCCCGTCACGATCTCAGAAACCCCGTTATGGGAAAAGATTTGTGGTCCGGGTTCCTCAGAAAGTGCGATCGCATCGCTGACGAGGCGTTAGCAGCGAATAAAATGGGGGTACAGACACCCTATCTGCCCTCTTCCTTTACTGAGAGACAGGAAATTACTAAGGAAACTGTCATGCAGAAGCTAGCAGCAGTTAATCCGCAATTTTCCTTGGAAGCATCTGGTTCCGACTCCCTGAACGAACGCATCTTAGCTGCGGAGGAAAAAGCAGCAGATGAGAAAGATAACAAATCAGCATCCGATGTTCCGCCTCTTGCTACTTTGCAGGAGATGTGCAAAACTGCGATCGGGCGTTCTCTTGTCACAAAACAAATTGCGGAACACCCGGAATGGGGATATGAAATAGTTGACGGAAACGTGGTAGACTCAATTCCTTTTTAGAGGGAGAAACATGAGACATTTTAAGGATATTGATGGCTTGAGTTCCGCCGGGCGTCCTCCTCTGTCTGCAAAGGAACGCCAAAAACTGCGTCAGGAGAAAATTCAGCAACAGCAAGAGTCAAACTATCAACTGTTGGCAGAACTTTGTCGCTTAGGGGAGTCCGACGCGGCCAAGCTACTGGCAAACCTCAATTATAACTGGGGTTATGAAATTGTTGACGGAGAGGTGAGGGAGAGGTTAGATTAATGGCGAATTTCCAATGGCGAATTGGGAAGCAGCAGTTAGGCTACCACACCGGTTGCAGAGAAGATGCAGATTGGTTGTTGCGGGGGAAAGCAATGGGTTATAATCAGAATAGCACAGTCTAGAGGATAACCCCATGCCGAAACCTGCTGTTAGCCAGATGATGAATACATTGTATAAATCATTAATGGCGGTACTGGCAGCAGGGGTACGTGGGAAGCAGCAGCTATGCTACTACTCGCACAGAGTCTAACCCAACGGTGAAGTCCGACGACGAAAAGGTGGAGTTCCGCTGTCTTAAGGGTGCGGTCACAAGTAGTTGATAACCGGGTGCCAGCTCCCCGGGTAACGAACCCTACGCTGCCCGGAGGCATGTAATCTAGCCCGCTTCGATGTCTCCTGTTGTACTCTTGTCCTAGGTGACTCGGCACACAGGAGACATCGCAGGAAGGTTGGGAACCGGCGATCTGCACTCTTCTGTTGGCGGGAACTGCGATACTTTGCTGTTCACCTTGCTACCTGATGATAATGCCTTGAAAATTTTGAGCGATCTACAGACTATCCTTGCAGGTGTAAGGCTACGCATCCCCTGAGACAGAGACGATCGAGGTCATTTTAATATGATATGGGGCAAAACAAATAGGGTCAAAAGCAGTTGTCCCGGGGCAAAGGGAGGCATAGCCCTATTTAGGCAGGGTTATTTCAGCTATTTCTGAATATCAGATTAGATTAAGTTGAGTTTATGATTTGGCTATGCTATGATATCAGAGCAGCAAATTTTGAAGTGAAGGTTAAAGATGATGCAGACAGCATTAACGAATTTTTCAAGGCAGCTGGGCGAACCCTTAAAGAAAAAGCCGATCGCCGTTCTGCAAATTAATTTGGGGAAACGTTGTAATCTGGCCTGTAGCCATTGCCATGTGTCCGCTGGGCCGAAACGGACGGAAGAACTTTTTCCAGAGGTTTGTCGCCAATTGATTGCACTGATTCAAGAATTTCCGCAAATTCAAACTGTTGACTTGACTGGCGGTGCGCCGGAAATGAATTATGGTTTTAAGCCCTTGGTGGAAGCGGCCCGCAGCGCTGGAAAGGAGACGATCGTCCGTTCTAATCTGACTATTTTCTTTGTCAAGGGGTTTGAAGATTTACCTGCATATTTTGCTCGACATCAGCTGCGGGTGGTGGCTTCTCTGCCTTGCTATCTAGAAGATAATGTAGATAAAATGCGCGGCGCTGGGGTTTATCATGATTCGATTCGGGCGCTACAATGGTTGAATCGCTTGGGCTATGGTCAAGACCCGCAGTTAGTCCTGGATCTGGTGTATAATCCGAAAATACCGACTGACAGAAATTTCTCTCTTCCTCCCGATCAGCATCAGTTGGAAATGGATTATAAAGCTTATCTGCAAGAACATTTTGATATTGCCTTTAACCAACTGCTGACGATTACTAATATCCCGATCGGGCGGACGAAGTTACATCTCCAAAAGCGCCAACTGCACGAACCTTATCTGCATTTCTTAGCAGATAACTTTAATACCTCCACAGTAGATAATTTGATGTGCCGCAATCAACTCTCGATCGACTATCTGGGCAATGTCTATGATTGCGATTTTAATCAGATGTCAGGGAAGCCAGCTGTAACTGCTGATGCCGAAAAGCTGACTGTGGCGAAGTTGTTGGCGGCAGGAAGTTTGGAGGCGATCGAGCAAGTGCAAACGGCTAACTATTGCTATGGTTGTACTGCGGGTTCGGGTTATAGTTGTGGTGGGGCTTTGCTCTCTGGGTGAGCATGCTTTATTCCCTTACCTTTGCAAGTGACGTCCGAGGGGAAAGAGGGTACACAATGTTACAACATTATGAGAGTATGTGAGCGACAGTGTTGTTAAAATATTATCGGAACTGGCTGATAGCACCAGTGGTTTTAATGGTAGTGGGGACTACTCTTTTGGCAATAGCACAGGAAGCTCCTCCGATCCAGACTAGCACCCCTGCACCCATTCCTGACAGTATCATTGTTAAAGAGTTTGTCTTTCAGGGCAATACAGCTTTTAGCGATGCCGAGTTGGCGAAATTAACTCAAGATTACACTGGCAGACCCCTGACCTTCGCGGAACTGCTGGAAGTGGAATCTGCCGTTACCAAGCTCTATAATGATGCAGGCTATATTAATTCTGGGGCGACAATCCCCGCTGACCAAAGCTTCTCTCCGGAAGAGTCTATCCTCACAATCCAGATCGTTGAGGGGGGAGTGGCAGGTATTGACGTGCGGGTGAGGGGACGACTTAATCCTAATTATGTCCGATCGCGCTTGGGCATCGCTGCGAAACAACCTCTGAATCAAAACCGGTTGTTGGAGGCGATGCAATTGTTACAGCTGAACCCTTTGATTGAAAATATATCGGCCCAACTCTCTGCTGGCCTGCACCCGGAGTTGAGTTTTCTGGAAGTTGATGTCACTTCAGCGGACAATTTTAACTTTGTCGTGGTTACAGATAATGGTCGTACTCCCAGCGTCGGTAGTTGGCGACGGGGCGTGGAGATCCACCAGGGGAATTTACTCGGTTTTGGAGATGGTTTAAATTTCACCTATACCAATACCGATGGTAGTAATGCTTTCGATCTCAGATACACTATACCTCTTAATGCCCGCAATGGTACTCTCTCTCTAGCCACTCGGATTAATGATACTGAAGTGGTCGAACCTCCTTTCGATCGCATAGATATTACTGGCGACTCCGGGTATTACGGGTTGAGTGTGCGTCAACCGGTTATCCAAACTCCGACTCGGGAGTTAGCTTTGGGCGCGATCTTGACTAGACAGTCAAGTCAGACTCAACTGCTGGGCACGGATTTTCAACTGTCCCCGGGGGCCAAGATGGGGAAACTCGCGTATCGGCCATTCGGTTTTTCCAGGACTGGACTCAGCGTACTGCTGCCGATGTCTTCTCGGCTCATTCTCAGTTCAATGTGGGAGTTGGTTGGTTTGATGCGACCGTTAATTCCGAACCTCCCGATAGTCGGTTCTTCTTCTGGCGCGGACAGGCCCAGTATGTCCGACTTTTGGCTCCCGACACTTTACTGATCCTGCGTTCCGATACCCAACTAGCTACTGAGGCCCTCGTACCTTTGGAGTAAATTGGCATCGGCGGTCTTCGCAGTGTCCGGGGTTATCGCCAGGACCTGCTGCTGACTGATAATGGACTTGTGTTTTCCGCAGAGGTGCAGTTTCCCATTCTCCGGGTGAAAAAGCTGGATGGTATATTGCATCTGGTACCCTTTGTTGATTTTGGCTGGGGTTGGAATAGTTCCGGTAGACCTAACGACGACCCCAATAGTTTGCTGGGTGTGGGTTTGGGCTTAAAATGGCAGATGGGCGATCGGTTGAATGCCCGTCTGGATTGGGGGATCCCTCTGACTGACGTTGATTCTAGTGGCAGGACTTGGCAGGAAAATGGCGTTTATTTCACTATTAATTACAATTTGTTGAGATTCTGATACCCTCCCGGACGTGGGACTGTCCCGCCTGTCCCGATATTATCCAAAGGCGATCTCGCGAGAGTCGAGAAATCGGGTTTCTGAGTTAAATCTCGATGTCGATACCAAAATTATCGTAGAAACCCGGTTTCTGGTCTCGTCGCATCGCCCCCCGAGCGCGTGGTCCCAGGAGAAACCGGGTTTCTGAGGAAAATCTCGGTGAAGATGCCAAAATTATTGCAGAAACCCGGTTTCTGGTCTCGTCGCATCGCCCCCCATCGCCCCCCAAGCGCGTGGTCCCAGGAGAAACCGGGTTTCTGAGGAAAATCTCGGTATTGATGCTAAAATTATCAAAGAAACCCGGTTTCTGGTTTCACCGAACAAGTATCGTTGATTTTTAGTCAGGTAAACACAGATGAACGCCAAAATCGTGGATGTTTCCGAAGCAGCACAGCAGCTATCTGAATTGCTGTCACTCGCTTTGGACGGAAATGAAGTCATTATCGCCAAGGACGGACAACCATTGGTGAAATTGGTGACGGTTCCTTCTCCCAGTCAAAAACCCCGCGTCCCGGGGTTAAACAGAGGGGAAATGTGGATGAGTGAAGATTTTGACGAGCCGATGAATGATGACTTTTTGACAGTGTTTCAATGAATTTACTGCTGGATACCCATACTTTGATTTGGTGGTCTGTAACACAGGAAAAGCTGTCCGATACAGTTATGGACTTACTGCAAGACAATGCTAACACTATCATCTTGAGTCTGGCAAGTATTTGGGAAATGCAAATCAAGGTGTAGCGGGGCAAGCTGACAATTAATCGTCCCTTACCGGAGTTAATCGCCAGTCAACAGCAAACTAACAATTTGCAACTTTTACCCATTGAAGTTCCACATATTTTTGCTCTCCAGAACCTGCCAGATTATCATCGGGATCCTTTTGATAGAATAATTATCTCGCAGGCAATGGTTGAAGAGCTACCTGTCCTGAGTAAAGATGCAACTTTTGATGCCTATCCCATAGTGCGAGTGTGGTAGCAGCTTTTGCCGTCGGTTGGGTTGTTTCACGAAACCCAACCGATAGATATTGAGATGTTCCCCCGAGGTCGCTCATCAGCTCATAATGCTAGTTCCTCCCATAATTCCTGTAATGAAATGGTCGCCTCTTCTTGGGATAGTTCCTTGAGAAAAGCCATAAATTCAGCATTGTTTTTGAGGATTTCCACTTCTACTTCAAAATCATCAACTGATGCTATAGCAAACATTGCTCCATCTGGTTGACGCAGAACTACAGCTTCATCCCTTGCTAATTACATTAGCTCATCTACTGTTACTTGTTTCTCTTCTAGTTGAATGATTTTCATAGTTGAACCTCTTGGCCTCCAATGTACAGCGTATTATGTTTCTTATGTCCGACAGACTTGATTTTGACAAGCGATCGGCTGTACCTTGGAGGATAGCCTGCAACTGATTAAGTACTTCAAAAACGGTGGGTGTTTGACTTTCAGGCATGGTTGTGTTTTCCTTCAGGGAAAGAGAATACATTATTACCAAATCAGTGGAGGTGATCCGAAGTCCCTAACGTTTAATATAGTTTGAAGAACTTCTACTGGATCGTCCGAAGGCTTAAGTGGAAATAACACCTCTGCTACGCATCTATCGCCTAGATGTTCAGAAACGCAAATAACCGGGTAACCATCAACTCTTCCAGTTGTAATATTATCCAGCATCCCCTTTTCCTGATATAACTGAAATCTAGCAGATACAGCTTCACACATTTTCTCAGGAGTATAAGCACTATACAGCTTGTTCAGGAAACAAGTAGAACATTTTTGTGCTAAACTAGAGCTATACTCAATGCAGACCCAATTCAGCT
>JACOMV010000167.1 GCA_014324065.1 Hormoscilla sp. SP12CHS1
TTACCTTTTTCTCCTGACTGGCGCTGGTTGCTCGATCGATCGGATAGCCCCTGGTATCCCACGATGCGGCTATTTCGTCAAGCAAAACTGGGAGACTGGCCGAGTGTGTTTGCCCAGGTTAAAGCAGCATTAACAGCGCATCCCGCGCCTCCCGGATCGCCTGGAGCGGGTGAGTTGTGAGAGCAACAACCAAAAATTCCGGTAATTTCCATCGATCGGGGTTGAGAATAGGAAGAAAAGGGGTTAACTCTATCGGACTGGCAGTTTCTAACTTTTTGGCCTTGGGCCTGTTGTGGTGGTGCAGCATAGATGCGGAGATATTACTGTTAACAGTAGAGGTGGTATGGGCAGTACTTTTACTTTTGATATCCAAGTCTATCTGGCATCTGCACCTGAGGTGCAGATCCAAATGCCAAAAAGGCGGGCGATCGGGCTATAACCGGAACAACATAGATATCGCCTGCTCGTAGCTTCCCTTCGTGTCCGAGAGCGCCCACCCATGTGGGCGTCTCTGGACACGAACTGCTGGTCCGACCGCAAAAGGCTAGTAAAGCTGCTGACATCCCTAGGCTTTGAAGTGCTAGAAGCGGCTAATGGTGAAGAAGCAATTAATGTCTGGTCAACTAGGTCACCCTACCTAATCTTGATGGATCTGCGGATGCCCGTGATGGATGGCTATGAGGCTACTAACCAATTATCTAAGCTCAAAGGTCAGGCAACAGCGATCGTTGCTATGACTGCTAATGCTTGGGAGTCATACCAGGTAATTGCCTTTCCCAATACTTGGGATGATTTTATCAGTAAGCCTTTCCCAGAAGAGCTGCTTCTAGATAAGAGAGCGCATCATTTGGGGGCACGCTATCTTTATGAATGATTGCGAATACTTAACGGAAAATCGGGGGTGCATCCCACTTTCGCAAGGGGGAAGCATTCGGAGAGTCTATCTGTAAACTTATATCATAATTGGTCGCCCGAATGCTTCACCCCTACAGCTATCTTTGCAAATCTGGGAAGCACCCAAACGAGGTCCATGCCTGCCCAAATTCGCAACTTTCCATTAGAAGGGGATCTCATCTTCTTCATCATCCTCTTCTGCAACCTGATCGGGTTGCTGCTGGTCGGTAGCTTTGAGATGGGTTCTCTCGACGGGGGTTTGGTTTCCGGAACGGTACTCTGAGGACAAGGATATCAACTCTCCGCCGAAAGATGCAGCCAAGCTTTCAGCAGCTGACGTCACAGCCTTTTCCTGCTGGCTACGGGCTTGCATCCTGGCAGATTCTTTGGTAATTGCAACTGTTGTGTTGGCTGCGTCCGGCGTCTTCCGCGTGCTCTTGTCCTGAAGGACACGGCTGGCGCCGCGCTGCCGCGATCGGCACGCTCCAGACACCGCCGGTTGGTTTGTTTCCGTTGTCGGACGGGTGTTGGTGGGGGATGGAACAGCAGCAACTTGAGACTGCTGGTCTGATGCTACTACTAACTTTACTGTGATGGGGCCCTGGAGAACTGTAGAAAAAGCTGCTTCCACGGAGGGCAAAAATCTCTTAACCATCTCCAGCAAGGGCTTTGAGCTGATGCTAACCTTGACGGTAGAACCCTCAATTGCCAGTAGCCTTCCGTGTTCAGAGAGGAGTGCGCGAGTCGTGTTAAACTCGATGGCCTTAATTGCCTGTTGCCAAATTTGCTCGTATTCAACTGACTCAGGCATCTCCACCGGTTCAACTTTAGCCCTAGGTTCCGCTACCGGATTTGCTGTTGGTGCAGCAGGAGATTTGTTCTTCATTGCTGCAGAGGCGATCGCACTTTGGGGAGGTTTTTCTAGGGGGGGAGAACTGCGATCTGTTTTTTCTGGCTGTGAAGATGTGATAGTTTTATTTGCAGCCTGAGAAACCTGTTTGCTATTGCGATCGGTCCGCAGACGGCCCGAAAAATCGGGCTGTTGAGTGAGGGCTGATGGCAACAAACCCAACAGGGTCACTTCTAACCATAAACTGGGTTGGGTAGTGTGTTTGATTTGATATTCACTATCTTTGAGGTGCTTTTGTCCTGCTAAAATTATTGATGGGGAAAACTTGTCAGCTAACTTACATAATGCCTCCCAAGTGGGGGGAGTCATAGCCACTAAATCACTCCGCTGGGGTGCTGTTTTGGCAATTAGTAAATCTCGGTAGAAACTGGCGATGTTTTGCAGGAAGATCGCCGGTTCCTTGCCGCGCTCGACGAGCGATCGGCATTGTGCGAGTAAACTCAGGTTATCGTCAGATGCGATCGCGCTTATCAGGGCAAGCAAATCCCGTTCTGGCACCGAACCCACCAAATCCCAGACATGTTCTGGCCTCACCTCACCGGGCTGTAAGCTAAGTTGATCGAGTAAACTTTCGGCATCCCGCAGTCCCCCTTGGGAAATTTGGGCAGCTAGGGTAATAGCTTCATCAGTAATGGCGATGTTTTCTTGCTCGGCAATGTGCCTCAAATGCTTTACCATTGCTGCTAAAGGAATGCGACGAAAATCAAATCGCTGACAGCGAGAGATGATGGTGGGCAAAACTCTTTGAGGGTCAGTTGTTGCTAGCACAAAGACTACTCTTTCTGGGGGTTCTTCTAATGTCTTGAGCATCGCGTTGAAGGCAGATGGGCTTAAAGAATGGCAATTATGGCATAAAAGCCTGTTAACAACAAAATTGTGGTTATCTTTAACCTCGATATCATAAACCTTTTCCACTCCCTCAGCAACCACGGACTCAACTGTCTCTAAACTTGTACGAGGGGATGGGTCTAAATTTTTCCAGTTGCTCTCCTCTCCGCTTCTCCTTTGGCGTCGAAGATCCGGGATGCGCTGCGAGTTTGTCTTCCAGTCAGTAGGCAGATCTGGTAGTGAAGGGGACAGAATTTTCATCCCTGATTTCAACGCTGCTGCTGCTATCCATCCTCGATCGGTCCTGATTAAATGATTGCCAGTGCATCTGAGTTCTCGGTTAGTAGTCTCGATCGCCAGGGTTGACCGTTCTCCTTGGTCAAACCACCGCAGGACGGGTTGAAATTCCCACGTTCCTTTGGACTCGTTGAAGCTGAGAACTTTTTTCCCAATGATGGCCCGATCGTCAATCCGCATCAGACCCGAACTGGTGAAAATCAGAGAATCACCAGTTAAACATTCATCTATTGTATAGACTTTGTAGCGACCTTGGACTGGAGCAAATTGTGCTTTTTCGATCAGTTCTCTGATATTATCAACCCCGGTGTTGCTGGCGGCGTCAATTTCGATTACGTCTAGGGATGTGCCTTTGGTAATGGTATGGCACATCTGACATTCACCGCAAGGGGTATCGGTAGGTCCATTGCTGCTCAAACAGTTGAGAGATTTGGCGAGAATGCGGGCGCTGGAGGTTTTGCCAGTGCCTCTGGGACCGGCAAATAGGTAGGCAGGGGCGATCCGTTTGGCGCGCAGGGCGTTGCTTAAGGTGGTGGCGATCGCCTCTTGTCCCACCAGTTGGGTGAAAGTCTGGGGGCGATACTTCTGGTGCAGGGGTTCGTAACTCATGTCGATACTGGCCTGACGAAAGATTTTTGACTTGCTTTACCCAAGAAACCGGGTTGATTTTGGGTAAAATACTGCTATCAAGTTTAGCACCTCAGTGCCAACCCGGTTGATGACAATACTCGATGTTGAGACAATGAAAATGCAGGCAGTACCACCGAACCCGAGCAGATCTTAAAACGGATTTGGCGATCGACGGACAGAACCGACTGAGAGCAAACCGCCTCTGGAGGATGCTGATTACGAGTTTTTGTTCATGCAGTTGCTGGAAGGGGTACATTTTGGTTGGGGACAAGTCCAAGTATTGAACTATCTAGATAATTTGTCGGATTTTTCGGGCCGTCCGCGGACCGATCGCGCCAGTAAGTTGAGGGTAGGATGGGTAGAGTCTGCGTAGGTTTGGAGATCGCCTCCTTACCAACCCGACGCCCAATGACGAATTAGCATCTCGCAACGGAGGGGGGCCCGGAGCCTGCATCCGCTGGGGGAAACTCGCTGCGGCACCCTGGCAGAAGTGGCAGCAGAAATTGGCAGGCAACTGCTGGCCAAAAAAGTAACTCTGCCCTCCCCACCGATGACCGCCTCTGCGGAAACCTTATTTTACCAGGGTAATGGTAATTATCAAGGGGCGATTCGCACGCTCCAGGCCCCTTCCGCTGCGAGGAGGGTTCCCGGAGCTTGCGCACACGCTACCCTGCGGGGTCGGCTGTTGGGACCAGGCCCTGAGCATCAAACCCGACCTCTATGAAGCTTGGACGAATCGCGCTTTGGCCCTGAGTAACTTGGGCCGCTATGAAGAGGCCGTTGCTTGCTACGATCGCGCCGCGGATGATAATAATTAAACCCAAGGTGGCGGTAGCCACCCTCAATTTTCCATGCACAATTTACCATGCACAATTTTCCATTACACTGCGAGAAATCTTTGAATCACATCGTTGCTGAGTTCATCGGTAGATCCTGATGCGACAATACCTCCCTTTTGCATGGCATAGTACCAATCTGCTTGCCGGACAAAGTGCAGGTGTTGTTCTACTAATAGCACGGAAATGCCTGTGGTCGCAATTATTCTACTCACTGCTGCCTCTATTTCTAATATGATTGAAGGTTGTATGCCTTCGGTGGGTTCATCTAATAATAGTAGCTGCGGACGCCCCATTAAGGCCCGGGCGATCGCCAATTGTTGCTGTTGTCCGCCACTCAGATCGCCTCCCAGCCGCGACAGCATTGTTTCTAAGACTGGAAATAACTCCAATATCTCCTGGGGAATTGCCCGATCTGCTTTTTTCATCCCACCTGGACGGGCCTCTAACCCCAGCAACAAGTTTTCCTTCACTGTTAACTGAGGGATAATTTCCCGTCCTTGGGGAACGTAACCTATGCCCCGACGCGCCCGGCGATCGGGTGATAAAGAGGCGATCGACTCTCCGGTTAATGTTATTGTACCCGCGCGGGGTTTGAGCAATCCCATAATTGTCTTCAGGAGAGTCGTTTTGCCCACACCATTACGTCCAATTAGGCAAACCATTTGTCCGGCAGGAACGTGCAAATCCACATCTCGGAGAATGTGGCTCTCACCATAGTATACATTTAACTCAGAAATTTGTAGCATGTTGTTCATTTGTCAGTTCGCAGTACTTGTCTTGCCTGGGAGCAGGTGGAATAATAGATGTTAAGATATATTATATCTGAAAATAGGCCAAGGGAATTGGGTATAAATGGAACATGGGAACAAAAGACGAGTTTGGGCGATGACCCTCGCTGCTTGGATCGGACTAACTGTGTTTTTCTTTCTGCTTACCTGTGGAGGTATCTGGTCCTGGTGGACCTTTGCTCATCCGGAGTCCCCGGAACAAGCAGCCGATCGGGCAAATATGTTGCAGGCAATCTACGAACATGGTAATTATATTGAAGCGGCTATTTGGAGTATCTTTGCGGCAGTCTTCGCTGTGAGATATATAAAACAATCTGGTCTTGGTCGTACTGGTCTATTGTCACTGCATTAACTTTCTTTTTCTTCGGGCTATCGGACATTGTGGAAGTGTTCACGGGTGGTTGGTGGCATCCCTGGTGGCTGTTTCTCTGGAATGCTGCCTGTGTGGCCTCGATGGTGGGTTTTGACATATCTGCGCTATTTAAGGTGACTGGTCCGAATTAATCTAGCAACTGGTTTTCAGGGAAAGTACCCGATTTACTGGAGAGTGCGAAGTTCTCATACAATGCGACGAGCGCCCAAAAGCAGCAAATCCAGGCGGTGAGGGGCTGTAGTCGCTCGCGAATTGCCCCTGATGGGCGCTCAGTCCCAAACCCCCTTGTGACAAGTAGTTATTCAAAGAACTTCGCACTGTCTCGCCGATTTACTGCTAAGTGCTATAATAGCAAATAAACTTAGATTCTACAGGAGGTATGAACTGTTTGAGACAGTAGAGGTAAATGCCCCCAACGGTCACATAATCCTCTGTGCTAAAAAAGATTCTGTTTTAGTGCCCATCGTCAAAGTTGCCACTTACGCGATGGGTAAAGTGGCAATGTATCCTCAGTTGGAGTTGCGACAACTCCAGCAAATGAAACAAAATGCTCGCAAGTTGTTCGATCGCAATCCTGGAAATGAACAAAGGTTGAGTCATCTGAAAAAGTTAAGGTATAATTACGAACGTTCTAAATTGATGCTTAAATCACTGCAAAAAGTAGGTTTAACTGATTCTGAGAATGACATCAATAATATTGTATCCCACTGTGGGCGAAAAAGTTATGATGGATAATCGGGTAGATTATCCTAGCGACCTAGAAGCACCAAATGGTACTCTCAGGATTAGGAGTACTTGGAGTCTCCTGTCAAATGGGAGAAAATATTTATCAACGCTCAATTTTATTCCTAGCAGCAAAGGAGAGTAAGCGATGGAAATTGATGAATTCTATATTCTCACAGATGATTTGATAGATTATAGCAGTTTATCGTCCGATACTCTCAAGGAATTGGCTTTGGGAGAAGAGTTATTTATCGCCACTTCGGCTTTGGCCCAATTGGCAACTATAAATAGCTCTCTGGCAGCTGCTGTGGCGGCGGATATTTTGTCCCACTTAAGGGGCGATCGCTATCTCCAGCGGCGGCGATCGAGACTCTGTTTGGGATTGATAAAATGCGGGCGATAGAGTATATGAAGCAAGCAGTAACAGGAGAGGAAGATCGTTACATTTTAACTGCGATCGTGGAGCTGGCGATCAAAAATAAATCAGATTTTCAGTCTGGCCTGGGTTGGACAGTGTTTCGCTTGCTATCCGATAAAATAAAATCATTCAAGGCCGACTTGATCGATACCGAGAGATCGCTTCTTGAATCTCTATAACGATCGCTTAGGAAAAAAGTTGGGTTAAAACGATCGGACCTCAACTAGAAGAAAGACGACGAGAACGACAGAGAAGAGGACGACAAGGCAGGGGCGCAAAGAGACCGAAAAATGGTCGATTCTGGTGATTATATAGAACAAATGAAGCGCAGTGAGAACCGAGGTGGTGACGTTAACTTTACCTACAGCGAACTGCTTGATTTAGCTGATGAATTCCTCAGTTTATAATGGATTTCATCGATTTGGGTAACATAAGTTACCGAGGCTGATGGGTGAGTACTATTCAAATGTCTTTACGACTGGGAGGAATTCTTCCTCCCCAAGATAAGTTAACACAAATTCTGGGAATTGCACCTACGAAGGCAAGGCGGCGGGGAGAACGAATTTCGTCAAAGCGCCTCCAACCTGCTGATATCTGGATTCTCGATCTGGCTAAGTTCGATACTGACAGTACCCCACAAGAGATAGATAAGCATATGCTACAATCTGCTGTAATTATACAGCAATTGGCACCTTCCCTGGCAGCTTTGGACCGCACTAAGTGCAATACTGATTTGTATGTTAGTACTGTCCGCGAAGAAGACCAAGGAGGGTTGTCTTTCTCCCCAGAACTGGTAGCCGCTGCGGCGGCAGCTAAGTTGTCAATTCAGATATCTATCCTGGTGATGCTGGATGATTACGATTAACTGCGATCCCTATCAAACGATCGTACCTCAACCAAAGTAGGGTGGGCACCGCCCACCAATGCACAACAGGTTAACAGATCGACAGGTAGATCGCCTCCCATTTCGTGCCACCCACCGCAAGCGCGATCGCCCGCCGTAGGGCACCGCCCACCAGAGCAAATAGGATGTTATAATTAGAGCCAACAACAAGAGAATGGCTATGGCAACAGATATTAAACAGAAGGTAGACCAGTCATGGTTTGCCAATGAAGAATGGCAAACTCGCTATGAAGAAGCAAAGGAGGATATCAAAGAAGGGCGGTATCATGACTTTGATAATCTTGAAGATTTACTCGCCTACTTGCAAAATCAGCCAGAAAGTGAAGAATCAAACTCAGACTCACAAAATATTCGATCTAGGACTATCACTTGCGAGTAGTCTGGATAATTTGCGTGAATATTCGGATAATTGACTCTATATTACCAATGAAATATTCTCTTGATTCGATCTCCACCGTATTCTCTGCTAATTTCATAAATTTCCACAGACTTCCCGTGGTCACGCAACCATATATGCTAGGAATCTGATTATTTTTCTGTTCGTTAAATATTTGCGCTGCTACCATTTCCGCCATGCACTGAGGAATTCCTGATTTGATGTTATCATCTTTGGCCTCCACCATTGTCACCACTGGCGCAGTTACCGATAACTGTTCGGGAGAGTGACTCAGGATAAAGTCACATCTGCCGTTCAGTCCTTGGGTTTTATCTACCGTGAATTCTGTTCCCGAAAAGATACTGATTTGACGATTGAATTGCTTCCGAATTTCAACTAAAATTGGAGCCACTATTAGTTCCGATCGCGCTTTGTCTGTATCGATCTCCAAGGCCAGAGGCAGGTTCTCTTCTAATACTTCTCTCAAGAGAGGACTAGGTGAAACCGGTTCCACAGCAGGAAATAATTCTACTCGCCTCTCTATTTTCAGGTTGAATTTACTTTTCAGGTCGGAGATGGTAAAGTCACTGTAAGGCATGATTCTCCTGGTTACGTAATTCTCTCATTCAAAATTTTACTTGTTCCCTGGCTCTGCCGTTCCCAGGCAGAGCCTCCAGATATGCTATACTTATAATTATTTCCTAGCTGTTATAAACTGGAGGTGTCCGAGTTGTTCCCAGCCAGAGACTGGGAACGAGGTAATTGAGATGCACCCGTGCTTACATTGAGTAGGGTGGGCGGTGCCCACCCTACATTTAGGTTAGATGCTCCCATTTTAAGAAGATCGGGTACTATGAACGATCGTAAAAAACTCCTCAAAGCCCTGCGCATTGCTAGTTTATATTGCCTGTTGTTCCTGGTAGCTTTTCTGCCGCCAGCTATCTGCTGCGGCATCCCAGAGATTTTCCATGCCCCCGTCCCCTATCTCGCTAATTTACCACAATTTCTCTTCCAATGGCCCTTCTTTACTCTCTCTACAACTACGTGCGATTCGTTCTGACGTAAACCAATAATGGTGAAAGTCGGGTCTGGTTCCATTAGCCAGATAACTTTGGTTTCAT
>JACOMV010000168.1 GCA_014324065.1 Hormoscilla sp. SP12CHS1
AAGGCCCTGCTAGCGATTTTCATCTTGAGCTGTGTCAAGTCGTTTTACGCTAAACGAATCGCACCGCCCCTCAGAGGGCAGCATACTGCCGGTTTAGGGGGAGATATCTTGGAAGCGATGGAGATGGAGGGAAATACCGCTGGTGCAGCGCTATCTTGGGGGCGATCGACACAGCCTCTCTTATCTCCCCTTTTTAATACAGAATACATCTACAGGGTATGATACGATAATTTCTCCGTCAGGTTTTTTTGAGGATATTTTCCTGAGATATTCTAGCAGGAGTTGCAATTGTAATGATGAAAAGTATTCCACCTTGACGCTAACTATAAAATTCAACACTTTTTTTCCTAAATCAGAATCAGGGTTGAAGCATTCTGTGATATTCAAGCTAGCGCAGATCCTTTCTTGCTTAAATGAGAGCTGGCATTGATTGAGAACGAGCTGAATATCCTCACTATACCAGTAGTCAATTTCCCCCAGTTGTTTCATAATGCATGAAGATGGTGCTTTAAATTCTTCCAGAGGATTATTCATAATTATCAATTGCCCCCTCTCATCCAGGAGTTCGTATGCTTTCCGAATCTGGTATTCAAGATTTGGGAAATAATAACAGACATGAACTAACAAAATAATATTAAACCTTTGGCAAGATTCAAAATTTACGAAATCCATGGGATAAATCTGCCAAGCAAATTTATGTTTTGGAGAACATTCCGGAGCAATTGCATGACATTTTTTCTCGATGATGACGCCTTGGGCTTCATTTCGATCTACTCCGACAAAATGGAGCTTTTTCGATTTCAAACTCAGTTTTATTAAAAAAGGTTCATCAAAAAGTCCGTATCCGCAACCAACGCTGAGAACGCTACATTCTGATTTTGAACCCACAACTTCATCTGCATATCGAAGTCCAGCTTCAATCATCATTGCATGTTGGTTGGTACGGCTGAACAATGCCTTATGGGCTTGGTAATATTCTTCATTACTTAATTTTTTCAGTTGCATCTTGGCAACTTCTTGTTCAAAGCGATCTATTCCAGGAAATTTTTGGCCGATCGCAGCGATGTCGGATGATAGAGTTTGGATATTTTGCTCTCTTATCATATCATTGCTAATTGGTCAATCTCTTCTATTATACTGGGGGTGGAGATTATGTCAAGGGATGGCTATAGCGTAACTTTGTGATGCAGTTGATGCCGGTCGAAACCGCAGCCCGGAATCATTTCTTCGCAGTCGGCCCGCCCTCGCTGTCTCCCGATCGCGTAGCGTGCGCGCAGCGCAATCGCGATCCTGCGTCGCACAAAAGAGAAGACAGCGAGGGTTCAAACCTCCGGCGGGTTATCTGAGATTTAATTAACAACGAGTTTGGTACAGAGACTAAGGGCGATCGCATCCGGTTTATACATTTGATAAACGCAGATGGGGTTCACCTGCACCTCACCGGGAAACTCACCGTGGAACCGGGCCTTGATTTCTACCGCTGCGTCCAAGTTGGAGGCAAACAAAGCCACTTTGTTCTGGTTAACCTCCACGCGATCGAACTGCTTGGGCACTGCCATCTCGTCTCGATGGGCCAGATCGAAAGTTACTCCTGCGGGAATGGGAATTTCCATCAGCAGCGCTTCCAACTGTTGACTGGGTGCGAACTGCAAAGTCAAGTCTGTATGTTCCCCTAGGGAAAACTCCTGCTGAGACCATTGTACCTGGAGATTTCCTAATTGATTCGTCCGGGCCTCTGGTGGGGAAGCTTGACGGTAGACATGGAGTTCGATCAAAACATGGGCGTTAAATCCTTTTGCCGCCTTCAAGGAGATTTTGTTCGGGCCCGGTTGGAATTGCTCGATATAAATGCGGCGGGCCTGATAGACTAAATCTAGCTGTTCTGTGCCCCTTGCTTGGGAAAAGTCAAAGGTCTTGTGAAAATTCTTAGCCTGGTTTGCGGCTTCGAGACCGGCAATTTTCCGCAAACTCGACAACATGTCCTGTTGGGTTTCGTTCGCAGTAATGTTGACTGTACCCTTCACGTCCGATACCGTCCAAGCTAAGTGGCCTACTTCCCCGATCGCCCAGGAAGCATAGAGGGTATCGCGAGTCGAATACCAATCCGTGGAACGTCGGTTGGCCAAGAGATAATCCAATCCCCCTTTGATGGCCTTTCTCACCCGAGGATCGGCGGGGAAGGCGCGACCCAATGCCATCATGCAATAGGCAGTAGTTTCAATGTCCCCCGTGAGACTGCTTTTGCCAGTCCAGTTACCATTTGGCTTTTGCTGCTTGAGGATGATGTCCCGGAGTTGCTTCATTAAAGTCCCTTCTGCTTGGCGATCGTCCTCCAGGCGGGTCAAGGCGTCTAATAGCAAGGCCAAGCATGTTTCGTCATCTTGGTAAGCATTCAGGTTTTGCTTCAACCAGTTTAAGGTCTCGGGCAAGGGAATGTTTCCTAAAGCGGCACTGTGAAAGATGAAGGCGGTGTTACCCGCTTCCGAAAGGGTGGAAGGAAAGGGAGTTTCCAGGCTTTTTGCCTGTTTCCAACTGCCCGCAGCCGTGCGATAATCCAGCAAGTATTTCATGGCACCATCCAAGATTTGCTGTTCCACATCAATAACTTGCTTCATCAGTGCCAAGATGCTGAAGGCCAAGGCCGTGTGAAACACCGATGTTTTCTTGCCATCCCACAAACCAAACCCCCTCCGTATCCGGATTTCGGAAGACCGTCAGGTAGCGATCGCGTCCTGCCAGCATATTCTTTTTCAGATTATCGGCATATTTTGGCGTCAGTTTATCCTGGCGTTCCAGGTACTTGTAGAGAATGAAATTGGGCAAGGTGGTAGCATAGGTCTGTTCGCAACATCCATAGGGATAGCTAGCCAGAGATTCCACCCCTTCAATCACGGCCCCTTGGGCATTGGGCATCAGGGAGATAATTCCCAAGGTAAATATTTCCTCTCCCGACAAGTCAAAGGTCCATTCTACTGGATTTTTCTCCGACAAAGTCGCAGTATAGCGCTGAATTTCCGGTTCTCCGGGCGGTTGCACTCGCAGGGGCGTGTCCAGTTGGGATATTTCCCGAAAACCTTTTGTTTCTAAGGATAGCAATACCTTGGCATTCCCCACTTCCACTGCCTCAACTTGCCAGTTGACCGCTACGCTTTCCTGGGGTGCCAGGGCAGTAATTGCCTGTTGCTTCAGTCCGGTACGAATTTTTTCCGTCTGGAGTTTGAGGATAATTTCGTCAAACTCTTGACTGGAGATATTTTGAACAATAGTACGCAGGGTGCTTTTTTCACCCCAAATCATTTCCGGCGGATTTGCGATCGTGGTAAACAGGGGGTTGCGGACAATGACGCGATGGGATGCGGTACCGAAGTTGTCTGGACCAATGATGAAGACTACTACATCGTACTCGGTGATGGCATCGCTGCCTGCAAACTCCACTGTTGCGGAAGTCGCACCCTTTTTGATGTCAATGGGTTCGAGACATGCCACCTCAATAAAATCTTCCCGGACCACAAGGGTCGCAGTTGATGGTGACTCTAGTTCCAGGGCAGCTTCTTCGGAATATAACTCATCATCATCTGCAAAAAAATACCCCACTCCTTTTGTCATTGGTTCCGCCACCAGCGCTTTCCTCAGCATTGGGCCACCACCTCGCCAACCACCACCGCGCGGCATGGCACTAAACATTTTTATTTCATACATCAGGAACGCTGGCACCTGAACTAGCTTCGGTAGCTGGGATTTTAATTCCTTTTCAATGTTTGACGGTTCGGCGTTCCCCCTGGCCCATTTTGTTTCCAGTTGAATTCCCGCACTGTTATCCCAACTGTAGATTTGAAATTCGGCGATTTGCGGGAAACTCTGTAATATTGCCGATACTTCTTTACTCTCATAGGCCCTAGAGAGTAATGTCCGGATGAATTCATCTTTCTGTGAGAGCCAATTTTTATCCGACCCACGCATCACGATCAATCTTCCCTGGTTGGGCCCATCCAGATAGGACCAACCATGCCAGGAACCTCCCGTCAATTCTACATCAAATGTCTGGGTACCGCGCTGAATTTTCGACCATTCCTCGATTTTGACGGGGGCAAAATGTTTTAATTCATTCGGAATTGCCCGTGCGGTCATATCTGTTCCCAAGATATCATCTTTGCTGGCCCGGGGAATGCGCCGATCGATTAACCAGGCCAGGATTTTGCTATCCTGGGTTAGGGGTTGGGGAAAGTTGACGGTTATTTCCATGGGTTGTCCGGTCGCAACTTCTTTGTCTCCTGCCGTGGTTGCTTGCCAAAGGGCCGATTTACTTTCGATCTTAACTGGTAAGATAATCTCCCGTTCGATAAATTCTGGGAAATCTTTCAAGACGCTGACTTGCAGTTGCAGGGGTGACGTGACAGTTTTGGGTAGCTTAAAGGTGACGCCTCCCGTACCGTCGGATAGCTGGAAATCCAGCGATCGCGCCACCCGATCGCCGATCAATTCCGCCGAACCCATTTTCAGAGATTGGATGAGGTTTTGTCGTCCCTTAACCCGGACATCCACCTTAACTGCTTCTCCGGGTTGGTAAGCGGACTTATCCAGAGAAACATCCAACCAGGACTCCTGAGACATCCAAGGAATGACGCGGATCTGTGCTTCTGCGGTTTGACTAACTCCGTCAACCGTTGCGGATGCTTGCAACTGGAATTGGGTCGGGTCGTCAATATCCTGAAACTGGACATGTACGATCGCCTTACCATTGGCATCCGTTACCAAATTCGGAGGCGACAAATATGAGTAACAGTCGGAGTCACCGACAATTTTCCACTCAATTGGCACTCCTGTCAAGGACGCACCCACTCTGTTAGTCAGTTGAATTTCAATGGCAATGGGAACGTCAGGTTTCAGGTCGTCAATGGGTGAGATAGTCTGGATGGAGATTGCCAAAGGTTGGGTAACTACAGTATAATGCCCGCAGGCATTTGCGGTGCGGTATTGGGGGTCTTCAATTTCCAGTTCCCATTCATAATTTCCCGCTGCGCTGCTATCCGGGTTCAGTTCGTAATTTCCCCCAGTCAGTTCGATATTTTCCCGGACTATCTCCCTGACGAGAACTTTTTCGCCGCTTTCTTCTCGGCGGTGCAAGCGGAATTTTGCTTGCTTGACTTCGGTCACCGGTTCGCCAAAGAAATAGCGGAGATTCACAGATGACGCGATCGGGGAATTAAGCAAGAACCAGCTAGGAACTTGATGTTGAATTTCGATCTCTGGTTTCTCGAAGCGCACCACCTCAAAATTGGTTTCGTAAATTGGTTCTGCTTCCTGCTGGAGACTCAGTTTCCATTCTCCCGTGGGGTCGTGTTCTGAGATTTCTAAGCTAAACAGGGACACAAGGGTTTCCCCCTGGATGGCGATCGCCCTGCGTTCGGTGCCGCTGGGGTCAAGCAGGGTCAGGGTTAAAGCTTGCTGGGAAAGGGCGATCGTGCTATATGAGGTGAGGTCGCGATGGACGACAAATCCTCGGACATCGGCACCCGGGCGCACCTTAGCAGTGGGCAACCAAATGATACCTTTGGTTTGCACTTCCAGGTCTTGAATGGGAATCAGACATTGTGCTAAAGTACCATTATCTGAAGTCCAAAAGCGCAGGAAAGAAGGTAAACTTTCCGGGAGGTAAAGGAGCGGGTATCGTTGACCGCCCAGCGTTCTGGCAACTGGGAGGGGTCTTCCACCTGCAATGTTTCTTTTGACTCGACCCAGACGCGATAGTAGGAACCTTGTGACTGTGGGATATTTGACAATCCCCAAACGACAAATTTCATCTTTTTATTTTACTCTATGTGTTAGGAGCCCGAACCCTAAAGGGTCCGGCTACAGATACAAAGCCCGCCTGCGCGGGCTATATTGCAAAACACCGGATGCACCCTCTCGTTCCCAGGTTCTACCTGGGAACGATGCTTTTGAGGCTCTGCCTCCAGTGCGACTAACCAACAGGAAACAGAGCCTCTGTTGACGGTTCCCAGGCAGAGCCACCGAACCAGGGAAACTATCTCCGATCGCTATTATAACCCTTAAGCTTTTTATCCAACAACTGGTTGGTCAGCTTGGGATCGGCACGATCGCTAGTTTTCTTCATCACCGGTCCGACAAAGAACCCTTGCAGCTTAGTTTGACCCAAGGGATACTGTTCGGCGTTCCTTGTATGGGAGCGGCTATCGCTTCATCTATTATAGCTTCCAGAGGGGGAGGGTAGGGTAATTCAAATTGGGGAAAAAATGATGGGACTGGCAGGTATCGGCTACGGACTGTTGCGACTGGCGAGTCCAGATCGGGTGCCATCGGTGCTGCTAGCGGAGCTTCCCACTTGACAGGAGGCAGTCCAATAGGTTAACCTAAGACAAGACTCGGTAATTAGCCCGCATCTGCGGGTTAAAAGTTAATTATCCCAATATGAGAGAGGAAGTGCTCCCGACCAAATCGCCAAGCCGAAATAGAACACTCTCATGCTCCATGCAAGAGATTGCCGAGCTCAGTAGAGAACTGGCTTATCTGATGTCAGATACATCCCTCAAAACAATTGCAAATAAAATTATTCACCAAGATATTTTCTATGCGGCACCCCATTTGCCGATCGGGTTTGCGGAGTTGCTAGTGTTGGACCCTCCATACAATCTGTCAAAAAACTACAATGGTTACCTGTTCAAAGAAAAGGAGAAGTCGGAATATCAGGAGTGGTTTGCGGGAGTGGTTAAGCTTGTCAAACCAATGCTGAAGCCCACAGCAACAGTGTACGTCTGCTCTGATTGGAGAACATCTGTATTGATTGCTCCGATACTTGAAAAGGAGTTCCGCATCCAAAATCGCATCACCTGGGAAAGAGAAAAAGGGAGAGGCGCCAAATCTAACTGGAAAAATAACACTGAAGACATCTGGTTTTGTACGGTCTCCGAGCAATACCGCTTTAACCTTGATGCGGTCAAGCTCAAGCGAAAGGTTATTGCTCCCTATCGTACAGAAGATGGGCGTCCTAAAGATTGGCAAGCAGAAGCCGGAGGTAATTTCCGCGTCACCCATCCATCAAATATCTGGACAGATATCACAATTCCCTTTTGGTCAATGCCGGAGAATACCAAGCATCCCACCCAAAAACCAGAAAAACTGATTGCTAAGTTAGTGCTGGCAAGTTCTAATCCCGGGGAGATGGTGTTAGATCCATTCTTAGGTAGTGGAACTACTGCGGTAGTTGCTAAAAAACTTGGCAGGCGCTTTGTGGGCGTGGAAATTAATCAAGAATACTGCTGCTGGGCTTTGAAGCGCCTGGCAATTGCGGAAGAGTATCCGTCTATCCAGGGATATGCTGACGGCGTGTTTTGGGAGCGAAACACCCTCAGCGCTCAACCAAAAGACAAGAAGCCGAGTGTAGCGCAGATGGAACTGTTTTTATGAAATCCAACTTTTTCTATGGAGGGCACTATCAGGCGGTTGCTGCATCGATCGAAGATTACATTAACTCGGTCCCCGAATTTCTGTCTGCCCAGACTGCCCGCAGCACAAGGGCCGCAGGTGATGCAATTGAAGGACTCATAGCCGATCGGTTCGATACGTTCCTAGGAGATTGGTGCCAAGAGTATTCAGCCAACTTTGCGCGTCGGGCAATGGCAGATGTTGCATTCAGGGATAAGGAAGATTTCTACTGCGTTGTCGATGTCAAGACCCACCGCGAAGATACAAAGTTCAATATGCCGAATCTTACATCTGTAGAACGGATATCTAGATTCTATGAGGACGATAAGAACATATTCGCGTTGATAATGGTCAAGTACGTGCTGGAAGGAAATCGAGTTACGGCAACAGAGGTCAGTTTCTGCCCAATTGAGTTTCTCGACTGGGATTGCCTCACCGTAGGTGCCCTTGGATGGGGACAAATTCAAATTGCGAATTCCAATCGCATCTTGGTGAATCAGGGGTACTCCAGAAAGCAGTGGATGTTATCGCTCTGTGAGACGATGTTCGACTTTTATCCGAAAGAAATATTGAAGATTCAAGAGAGAATTGAACGCTTTCAGGAAGTGAAGTCATTCTGGGAGAGCAAGCAAGATATTTGGGTCTAACAAAGCAATGCATTGCCTGTTTTACCTGGTGGTAAAACAGTTTAATTCTGGCAGGGCAGTCTGGGCAATGGGCATACCCGAAAAATGTTCCCACACTTTTCTAGCAGTTTCACTGTAGCAGCAACATCCACAGTGCCAGGCTCCAAGAGGGGAATCTAAATCAGGTCATAGCCGCAAGCAGCAGTATTCTCGATCGCCTTTTCTCTATCTGCTTCATTCCAGCTACCTGCCCAGACCAGGGCATGAATTCCCAACAAATTCTTCATCATGTTCGTTCCTCACTTGTTAAAGCCTGCCGTTGAGCTGCTAACCGAGAAGTATTGAGGGAGACCCTGGTCACGCCTGGTTGAGGCTCTGCCTCCTGGCCAGGGTCAGGTGAGCGAACTCATTCATGTGATGAAGGTCCGACCAATCATAAGAGGCGGCCGCCTCGTGACTTCCCATTCCCAGGGAGACCCTGGGAACGAGGGTAAGCGGTAGCGTTCCTCTGCCCAATGCTCTCCCCGCCAGTGATAACCGTTGTGTTTCCAGAACATTTGCCACTTTTCCAGCGCATCCCGAAGCCGCGCATCCCGAAGCCCGAGCGCGTCAGCGAGGGCGGAGGGCGGAGAGGAGAGCAAGCGCATTAGCGAAGGCGGAGAGGAGAGCAGGTGGGGAACCACTAACCGCATCGGACCACCGTGGTCTGGGGGTAGCGGCATGGCCATGAAGTCAGACCAGCTGAAAGTTGCTTCTTTTGCTAGCCCCTAAACCCTAAGTTGCCAGGTGTCGGTACTGACTTCCGGAGTCTCGCCGTAGGTTAACACGGGAAAACCCTTGGCTAGGTATCCGGAGGCACCCGCTATCTCTGTTGAGCTTCTGGTTTACGGAAAAATTTTCCTAGCATAACCTAAGTTGCTACCTATAAAACCTCAAAACCAAAATTAGCCCAAATTGGCCAAAATTGCCTTGTGATTTACCCCAATTGCGGAGAAATTTACCAAAAATGGCTGTCTGGGACGTAGAAATTTTTATAGGTCGCAACTTGAGTTAGCATAATTCACCCTAGATTGAATTCCTAGTCCTCTTCTTCTTCCTCTTCAAATGGTGGATAGACAAAGCGAGAACGTCGAGTCAGAATGGACTTGCCCAGACTGAGAGCTTTTTGTGCTTGGAACGCTGCTTTCCGCTTCCAGACTGCTTTCCGCTGATTTCGCTTGGTTTTCGATGTTTTCTTTTTCGGGACTGCCATAACCGTGCACCATCGCAATTGTTGACAACTTTCCCATTATAAAGCCATTGCCTCCCAGCTGACTTGGCTGGATGCGTAATACTCGTGTTTTACCAATTTAAACCGCCTCAATGACTCATCTCCATCGTCACCGTATCCTGAGGAACCAAGAAATTGGTTTCTACAGGGGAACGATGACTGTAGGCCAGGCGGAATTCCGTAGTGGTGCTGCGTTTAGCCCTCGCAAATCTAACAACTAGATAGGTGCAAGTATAGCATCCGCATCTTTCGACAGGTCCTGCTGAACCTTTGTTTTTTCGTGGTCCCTATACGAACTTCTGGTCTGGGCCCTAACGCCAGCGAGCGCTTATAGTTAGCAGCCAGGGCTAACCATCGGTCTGCTTTTTTCTAGCTTAGTGGACTTGCCTCACAAGTGGACTTGCGCTCTTATTGCCGCTCTCAAGTAAGACGAGCGCCTGCTAGGCTTAATAATACGGAACTTTGACCTAGATTTTTATACCGCCAAATAGCTGGCTAGACTATGTTCAGGAAACAAGTAGAACATTGCTTATCAATTGGGCAATGCGGCTCGGCAGTTTATGCTCAGTCCTGCTACTGTTCATAGTTATATAAAACAATATCGA
>JACOMV010000169.1 GCA_014324065.1 Hormoscilla sp. SP12CHS1
AGGGCTAATGAAGGCCCTGCTAGCGATTTTCATCTTGAGCTGTGTCAAGTCGTTTTACGCTAAACGAATCGCACCGCCCACCCTGGGTGGGCGTCTCTGGACACGACAGATGCCTCTCGGGTAGTGCGTTCCCAGGCAGAGCCTCGTTCCTAGGCGCTCCCGAGAGGCATCGTCAGGCGATCCGCCCGGACTACGCTAGACAGATGGAGAGAGCACATGGTACGATAAGGTGAAAGTCTGAAATAGTACAAGAAACCCATCTGTTTTCCCTAACCTTGCTAGAACTTGACCTTAAAACCCTATTTCCCTTTGAGTTGGACGACTTTCAGCGACAGGCGATCGCGGCCTTAGACTCAAGGAAGTCCGTAGTCGTCTGTGCGCCCACCGGTTCAGGCAAAACCCTAATTGGGGAATATGCCATCTATCGGGCCCTGGCTCACGGGAGACGAGTATTTTATACTACTCCGATCAAAGCCCTTTCTAACCAAAAATTCCGGGACTTCTGCCACCAGTTTGGCAAAGAGCAAGTAGGATTACTGACGGGGGATATGTCAATATTTTCGGACTCGCAGATCCTGGTGATGACGACAGAAATCTTTAGGAATATGCTGTATGGCACAGACATAGGAGATGTAGGCACTTCCCTGAACAGGGTAGATGCGGTAGTGCTAGATGAGTGCCATTATGTCAACGACTCCCAGCGGGGCACGGTGTGGGAAGAGTCGATCATATATTGTCCGCCGTCAATTCAACTGGTGGCGCTGTCGGCCACGGTAGCCAATAAAGAGCAGCTGACAAATTGGATCTCCCAAGTGCATGGACCAACAGAGTTAGTAGCATCAGACTATCGACCAGTGCCCCTAGAATATCACTTCTGCGATCGCAGAGGGTTATTTCCCCTACTAGACCGTAACCAAAGGGACATGAATCCCCTGCTGAAAGCCCGGAAAGTGCGACGCAAGGGGGAGAGAGGGCGTTTTCCCCAAGAAGATTGTCCCACGATAGGTTTTGTGCTCAGTCAAATACTACAGCGGGATATGCTGCCAGCAATATACTTCATATTTAGCCGCCGGGGCTGCGAACGGGCAGTGGCAGAACTGGGAAGTATGTCACTGTTGAATGTAGCAGAATCTGAGCAAGTGAAAAACCGTTTAGATCAATTTATCCAGGATAATTATCACCATAACCCCGACCAGATCGCATCCCTGTACAGAGGCATGGCGGCCCATCATGCCGGGGTATTACCGATGTATAAGAACTTGATCGAAGAACTATTTCAGCAGGGATTATTGAAAGTGGTGTTTGCCACAGAGACCCTGGCAGTGGGAATAAATATGCCCGCCCGGACAACAGTAATATCCAGCCTGTCAAAGCGCACAGATGAAGGGCATCGGATGCTGAATAAATTAGAATTCTTGCAAATGGCGGGCAGGGCAGGTCGCCGGGGAATGGACGAGCAGGGTCATGTGGTAACGGTGCAAACGCCATTTGAAGGGACGAAGGAAGCTGTAAAGCTGACAACCAAAGAAGTAGAACCGTTAAGGAGTCAGTTTACACCTAGCTATGGGATGGTGTTGAATCTACTGCAAACGCGCAGCTTAGCAGAAGCAAAAGAACTGGTAGAGAGTAGCTTTAATCAGCACCTGGCGACATCAAACCAGCAACAGGCGATCGCATCCTTGAAAGGGGAGATAAATTTTCAGACAAGGGAACTGGCAGAGTATGAAAAAAAGCTGTCAGAATATGGATACGGGGATATAGAGTCGATCGGGGAGCAACTGAGCAGCTCTGAAAAATTAAAAGAGTCAATCAAAGTCGAACAGAAAACCCTGAAAAATCTGCAAAACCAGGCGCAACAGGAACGGACAAAAGACCTAGCAGCAGCCATAAATTTTGCCGTCACGGGGACAATACTCAGTCTGAAAGGAAAGTACGTGAAAGTAGCAACGCCAGTGCCAGCGGTACTGGTGGAGAAAATTCCCGGGTCAGGGATAGCGCCAGAGTTGGTATGTTTGGGCAAGGATAACCGTTGGTACGTGGCAACGGTGGCGGATGTGGTAGAATTGCATGCAGAAGTACCCCGTTTAAGGGTAGTAGATGAATTGGCTCCCCCAAACCAGATGCTGCTACAGCGAGGAAAGCCCAGCCTGCCCCAGGGAGATGCAGTAACGGCCCAAATAGCCCAGCAGATACCAGTAATGACGATGGCAGAACCAGCGGAAGTGGTGATGCAACGCTCGCGAATAAAGGCCCTCCAAGAGGAGATGGAGCAACATCCCGTGGGACAGTGGCGCGATCGGGGAAAGATAGTGAAGCAACTGACGAGAGCAGGGGCAGTGCAGGCCCAAATCAAAAAGCGTCAAGTCCAAATAGAAAAGTGCAAGCAAGATCTTGAAGATCAACTGGCACGCAACTGGGAAGAATTTATCTGTTTGATTGAGATATTGAAAGAGTTTAACTGCCTAATAGATGACGGGGAACGTCTGCAGGCGACAGCATTAGGACAGCTATGCGCGGCCCTGAGGGGAGATAACGAACTCTGGCTGGGTTTAGCTTTAATGTCAGAAGAACTAGAATATCTCAAACCAGAGCAGCTAGCAACAGTATGTGCAGCTCTGATCACGGAGGAGTCGGAACGTAAAGAAAAAGAACGTAAAGACAACTGGACGGAATATGAATTATCAGCGGAAGTGAAGCAAACATTAACAGGGCCTAGGTCTAGGTTGCGGAGTATCCGCCAGAGGTTAAATAAGGTGCAGCAGCGCTACAAAAAGAAAACTCCCATGCTCATGCCTCCAGTCTGGTTAGAACGGGATTTAATAGCCATAGTGGAAAAATGGGCATCGGATGAGGAGGGCAAGCAAGTATCATGGCTAGAACTTTGCGAGCACACCAGTGTAGACGAGGGAGATGTAGTGCGGATGTTGCGCCGAACATTGGATTTATTGTCGCAAGTGCCTCGTTTGCCCCACCTGTCAAAACGGTTGAGAAGAAATGGCAGCGTCGCGATGGATCTGATGAAACGGTTCCCGATCGATGACAGTGGGGAATTGGAAGTATAAGGGATTTCCAGTGATGAGCGCAGATAGGAAAATACGGAAGTCTGGCAAGGGGATGTATTTCGATCGCGCAGCTTGGCGCAGCCATGGAAAAATTTTATGAGAAAAGAAAAAAGCATTTGGGGAAGAGGAGAGATTGAGGTAAGTTAGGGTGTAAGAGAAAAGGAAATAATAGGGACTCAGGGTAGAAAGTCAATGACAGTTGTAGAAAAACTGGTAAAAGATTGGCGAAGGAGGCTGCAAACAGAATGTGCAGACCAAAACCAGAAAACGCTGGAAAGCACGATCGTCTGGTTGCTAGGAGAAGATCGAGACCGGTATGAGACGATGAGCGCCGATCAGTTGGAAATAGCGGAGCAAGCAATGGATTATCGCTACCGGATTTTACAGCAGCGATACTTGGGGGTGCCCCCAAAAGCAGCATATAACCGCTTAATGCAGCGGATCAGCAGCTTGTTTTTGATTCGCAACAAAATCAGGACTTGGGTGGCCCTGAGCCGCGATCGGCAGCGATCGGTGGTAGATGTACTGCAAGAAGTGATTCAGGAATTATTGCAGAAGGATGGATACCTACAACAGCAAATAGTTTGGATTGCTAAATGCACTTCAAACAACCGGCTGCGAAAGACCCTCATCCTCGCTACGACGGAGGAGTATTGCCTGCGACCGATCCGCAACCAACCCCTGTTGCTTTACAGATTTGTTAACTATCTGCGCCGGATCCAGCGGGGAGGCGTGACGCAAGTGCCAACGGGAGATTTGGTGCGGGTGGTTTCAGAAGAACTGGTAATGGATGAGACGGACAACCCGATCAATCTGCTAGACGCCCAGGCGATCGCCCAATACCAGGAGTCCGAAGCTTGGGAAGAACGAGAGAGACAGCGACAGACGGTCAAAAAGGAATTTGCAGCTTACCTAGGAGAAAAACTAGGTTCGCTGGCAGCTAAGTGGCTGGAACTGTACCTACAAGGTCATTCCCAAGAAGGGATCGCGCTATTCGCACTACCCGAGAGGCATCGTGGGCGGATTCTGTAGAGTCTCAATGGGGTATTGCAATCTGTCTTAGAGAGGATACCCCACCAGTATTCCCAGGGACGATCGATGAGTTGAAGCGGTTGATGCGGATGCCGTTACTGCCGGTGCAAACAGCAAAACAGGTGTTGCGCCGGGGCAGCGTTGAAATTCTATCAGCAGCAGCAATAACTGACTTGTTTAGGTAGGTAGAGATGCCTTGACGATCGCCCAGCAGTTGCAGCAGAAGTTGAAGGAAATTGAGAAACAGACCCAAGCTAACCCAAGTTTAGGCATAGACTTGAAGGCTTTGCCAGTGCTAAATCAGATATTGAAGCATCGCTCATCAGCAGGTGCAGAATTTGACAGTCAAGGCCAAGGAACGCTAGTCATAGAGTTGTAAGTTGTAGGTTGTAAGTTGTAGCTTGTAGTTTACTACTAATTACTGACTACTGACAAGGGTAAGTGCATGACTAATTATGCCGATCGATCTATTCTCATTGCTGTCGTTGGGGACATCCACGATCGATGGGAGACGGATGATGCCGCAGCCCTGAAACATCTGGGAGCGGATTTGGCGCTGTTTGTGGGGGATTTTGGCAATGAGTCAGTGCCAGTGGTAAAGGCGATCGCGTCTCTAGAGATCCCGTTTGCGGCGATCGCGGGGAACCACGATTGCTGGTGGACGGCGACCCCTTGGGGTGAGAAGAAATGTCCCTATAACCGGCAGACAGAAGACCGGGTCCAGCAACAGTTGGACTTGCTGGGGGCTGCCCATGTAGGTTACGGTAAACTGGATTTGGCTAGTTTGAATTTAACGGTGGTGGGAGGGCGTCCTTTTAGCTGGGGCGGATCGGACTGGACGAATGCCGAGTTCTATCGCGATCTCTATGGCATAAACAATTTTGCTGAGTCTACCAGTCGGATCGTAACCGCTGCCTCCTCGGCGGCTTATGAAACAATTATTTTTATGGGACATTGCGGTCCCAAGGGGTTAGGGGATAAAGCGGAAGACCCCTGTGGGAGAGATTGGAAGCCTCTAGGGGGGGATCGTGGAGATCCGGACTTGCAGGAGGCGATCTGCCTGACGCGGGCCGCTGGGAAAAGGATTCCGCTGGTGGTATTCGGTCACATGCACCACAATCTGCGCCATACTAAAACCAGACTGAGGAAGTCAATTGTGGTCTCTCCAGAGGGAACGGTCTACTTAAATGCTGCCAGAGTGCCCCGCATTATCGAAACCGGACGAGGGCGCCTGCGCAATTTCTCCCTGGTGTCCCTGTCAGATGGGGTGATATCGAGGGCTGAGCTGGTCTGGGTTGATGAAGAATTCAACATTGCTAAATCAGAAAATCTTTATAAAGAACCGAATTTAGTTGTGCCATCTGTGTAGAAATGAGATATGATAGGAAATGAGCAGCTGGAGAGGTGGCAGAGTGGTCGATCGCGCTCGACTTGAAATCGAGTGAACCGCAAGGTTCCGTGGGTTCAAATCCCACCCTCTCCGTTAGTTTGGCGGACTAGTACTCCCGGGATTTTTCTGTTTGAGTATGATTTGAGTATGAGACCCGCTCGTATAGCAACTTGAACTTTAGCTTGTAGTATCTGGCGCCATCCATGTGACAAGAATTTGCCAATCGTGCTGCTTGAGTCGGTAGGCTGAATCCGCGAGATATCGTAGGTTGGGTTTCGCTAGGGCTCAATCCAACAGGCATTGGTGTGGTGTTGGGTTTCATGCCTCCATGCTTTGGGCGCACAAACCTATCCACTTATCTGCAAAGGCTGCCCTGGCTTCATCTGCGTTCAGCGTCTGATTAAACTAAGCCAGTCCGTCACCGGACCGACTCGTCTTCAAAACCGGACATGACCCTTAATAGTTCCATAGGATCTCCGATCGATCTCCGTTCAATTGGTGCTTTCATTATATCACACAAAGTTTACCACATTTTTAAGTAATTTGACCTCCCGGCTATAGTTGTACCAGATTGTTAAAATTTTGTCAAATTATCATCGCCGCATAATATCAGTTTTTTGTCAAGAAAATTTAGATGCATTTTCCCTGGCTGTGTTCCCCCTTTTGTGCGAATACTTCGCCCCTACAATAGGATCGAACCCATCCGTTCTATCAACAAATGCATGACCATCACGAGCCAATGACAGTGCCAGGTTATAGTATTTTTTCTTGATATTCTTTTTGAATATTTGGGTCGGCTATCAAAGGTATCTTTCCTGCCTTTCTAAAACGCATTCCTATCCAGAAAATTTCTGACTTGGGTTGTGCTACGTTTAATCCCGGTTAATTCTTCAATTTTTACTGCGGCCTCTTTTAAGCTTGCCGGGGGCTGTTTTTCAAATTTAAAATTCTTCTCTAATAAATTTTTCAAACTTCATTAATTCACTTTGATTTTTATGTGGATTGAACTGAGCTACTTTTTCGAGGCCACCTGTCAAATATTATTTAAAATAATCCCGCATTGTATTTGGGCTTACGCCACCGAGCTTATCTATTTCGGCGTTGCACAACGACGGGATGATAAGGGTTGCTGAGTGCTTAAATGATTCAGTTGTTTTTTCCTCGACAGTGAATAATATGTTAATCATTGTTACAGATGTTATCAACTCTCTATTGTACTAAACTCTGACAAAAGCGCAAGTCGATCCCTATCAAAGTATAGTTAGATGCTTCTGTAATGTTGCTAAGGGTAGCGGTCCTTGCAGGTGATGCCAGGGTAAGATTTGTGCTAAATCCCAGTTGCTATGGACGTAGTATTCTAAATCTGGCAGTTGGCCTCGCAATTCCTTGAAGGCCCGGCGGTAAGCACCCAGAGAATCTCCATATTCTCTGGTTAATTCTAGCAGATGGGATAGACGCCGATCACCCCTGGCCATCAGGGCCTGGATGACAGACCAATTATAACTCTCGGGACGGAACTCAATGGACAGGCGTCCCAATTCTTTCTGCAATAATTGCAGTCGTTTTTTGGCTTCCATATTGACTCCCAACCACTGAAAGGGCGTATGGGCCTTGGGGACAAAGGTACTGCATCCTAAGGTTAAGCGCAACCCTGGTACTGCTTTTTTAATCTCCGACATCATCTGGATAGTTGCTTCGACATCTGCGGGTTCCTCCCCCGGGATCCCGACCATGCCATAAACCTTCATCCTTTTTAATCCCCCCGCTTGGGCATTTGATGCCGCTTGGACGATCTCTGCTTGCTCTAGCTTTTTGTTGATGATTTCCCGCAGTCTTGCCGAACCCGTTTCTACGGCAATAGTTATGGAACCTGTATGCCGTTTCCCTAGGGTTTGGGCTAACTTCTCGGTTACGGTATTGGCCCGCACTGAGGCAATACTCAATCTCAGGTTGTCATATGCGGGCTGAGTTAGATAATCTAGTAATTCCTCAAATTCGGGATGCTGGGTGACAGATGGTCCGAGTAACCCCAGTCGGTTCGTTACTGCTAATCCTTTCGCGATCGCGGGCAGCAAGGAACCGGTGATACTTGCTGTCCGGAAGGGCAGGGTGAGATAACTCGCTAGGCAAAAACGGCACATCTCCGGACAGCTGCGAACTACTTCTACCATATAGATGTTTTCCCAGACTGCCTTCTCTGTTACCACCGTTGAGGCCGAAAGAGTATTGCCTCGGTAGGTCTGCTTTTCCACCTGGGCCGGAACTTCTTTGCTGACCGGACTGATAGAGGCGATCGGGCCTTTAACATGGGTGTAAACTACCTGATAGAGACTGGGAACGTAGACTCCTGGGACCCGTGCTAGCTGGTGCAACTGTGAGAGTCTGTCACAATAGCGGACTTGCTTGTAAGCATCGATAAAATTGGGCAGCAGGTTTTCTCCATCTCCCAGCAAGATGATATCAAAGAAATCGGCAAAGGGTTCGGGATTGGCGGTTAATACCGGTCCGCCACCGAAGACCAAGGGATGGCGATCGTCCCGTCGGGCGGCACGTAAGGGAATATCCAGGAATTCCAGCAAATTGAGGATATTCGCATAATCCAACTCCCAGGACAGGGAGAAGCCGACTAATTCCGGTGCCGAGGGCAATGGTTCCCTAGCATCCGTGAATAGACGGGCTACTTGTAGGTCGGGGCGCATTGCCAACATTGCCCAGATTACTTGATATCCCAGGCTCGTGATGCCCACGCTGTACTCGTTCGGGAAAGCATAGATCGCGGGTATGGCATCAGGGTCCGGGGTTACCGGGGTAAATATGAGACGTTCCTGGGCAAATACGGACTTGTTCACAGTTATTTTGCTGGATGGGATGGTTTCACCGGTGGTTTGCTACCTCTAGGCACTGTTTTCCACCCATACCTTTTATCATAGTCTAAAAAAGCGAATTTGTCAAATTTATTTTTTTGCGGTCTATCTTTGGGGGCGAAACTGTTAGGAAACTGTCGTATAATACCAATAGAAATAAAAGTTTTAACTCTTTCGCTTCGTTGTTAGCCCGCCGGGGGCTAAAGTCGGTTGAAAACAGACTAAAAATACGGCAGCAAGAAACCGGGTTTCTGCTATACCTTTGGCATCCTAACCCGAGATTTGACAAAGAAACCCGGTTTCTGAGTCACGCGATCGCCCGTACCACCGCCCCATCACGGAATAAACAACCGACCAGCTCCCAGATAATCCTGAATATCAAAGACAATTTCTAAAAGTCTTTCCACACAAGATTCTCGATAGCCATATTCCGATAATCGCGACCGAATGCGCCAACCGTGATAATTGGCAATGAGGTTGGCGTATTTTCTTCACGCACACGCTGCGCTGCGCTACTCGTTCTAGTGAGTCTTCACCCTTAGCATTGCGGTTGGCCGTGAGCAAAAGCATCTGATTAGCTTGAGCAAACCGCCAAACAATGCGATCTTCGCTATCTGCTGGTAGTCCAACATCTGCGAAAGTCACTAACTCAATTGCAACGATATCTAACCACCTTCTCAAAGCAAACCAGAACAATCATTTTTTATTTGCTTCCCGCTGTCTTCTCCGTTCCATAATCTTGAGTCGAAGAGCTTCGGATCCAGGACGGAGAGGTGCAGCAGCAATCCGAGCAAAACGCTCCCGGTTATATTCCTCCCAGTATTGTCGTATCTCTTCTGCTTGACGCAAAATTTCTTGATACTCTGCTTCTACTGCTTCTCGATGAGTTTCAATGTAAGAAAGAATTGCATCAGTCTGCTCGTCTGTAAAGTTAAAACAATCGCGAATGTACTTGCGTGGATACTCCGCCTTCAGATAATTTATCACATCGTATATTGTGATCCGAGTGCCCGCGATCGTCAGTCCCCGTTCGGTCCGAATGATTACCTCTTGTTCGCGAATTTCTGATGTCATCTTCTCTCCCCTATGTTATCTCCGACATTTCTCTTCTATTATAATTATAATAGAGGCGATCGCCCCATAAGCGATCGCCTCAAGTAAGAAATCGGGTTTCTGCGATAATTTTGGCATCCTGACCGAGATAATGCACCAATAACCCGGTTTCTGACACTCACGCGATCTGCCCATATAATGCGATTGCGATAGCCTCAGGCAAGAAACCGGGTTTCTGCGACATTTTTTGCATCCCAACCCGAGATTTAATCAGAGAAACCCGGTTTCTGACACCGAAGGATCGCCCCTACACCACCTCATCACGGAATAAACAACCGACCGACTCCCAGATAATCCTGAATATCAAAGACAATTTCTGCAAGTTTTTCTGCACAAGAGTTTCGATAGTCATATTCCGACAATCGTTCTGAATCGCCAATCGTGATAATGGGTAATGATGTTGGCGTATTTTCTTAACGCATTACTCGTTCCAGTGAGTCTTCACCCTTAGCATTACGGTTGGCCGTGAGCAAAAGCATCTGATTAGCTTGAGCAAACCGCCAAACGATGCGATCGTCGCTATCTGCTGGTAGTCCAACATCTGCGAAAGTCACTAACTCAATTGCAACGATATCTAACCACCTTCTCAAAGCAA
>JACOMV010000170.1:0-11706 GCA_014324065.1 Hormoscilla sp. SP12CHS1
GAGCCGGATGAGGTGAAAGTCTCACGTCCGGTTTTGAAGACGAGTCGGTCCGGTGACGGACTGGCTTAGTTTAATACCCTTGACAAGGGCTTATCAACCAGTAGCCGGATGCGGTGAAAATCGCAAGTCCGGTTCCGAATGGGAGAGTTGAGAGGCGACTGGAAGATCGACCCCGACCAGGAAACCCGAACCGACTGTAGGGATCCCCGTCAGTTCCACTTCCACAGGACGATCGGTACCCTGCCCGTACCATGCAGAGTGACTCCCGATCGGGGATAAATGTAAATAAATGGGAATATATCACTATAGGATGAGCAACTATCATCCCCAAAATAGGCAACGCCAATTGCACCTCAAGCATTAGCACTCTGGCGCAGAGAGTGCTAAAGTAGCTAGTGGAAACATTTTACAGATTGCATATGGCCAAAACAGTTGCATTTAACGAAGAATCCCGGCGGGCCTTAGAACGGGGGGTCAACTCCCTGGCGGACGCCGTGCGCATTACCCTGGGACCGAAGGGGCGCAACGTGCTGCTGGAGAAGCAGTTTGGCGCACCCCAGATCGTTAACGATGGCATCACGGTTGCTAAGGAGATCGAACTGGCAGATCCCCTGGAAAATACCGGTGCCCAGTTGATGCGGGAAGTGGCATCGAAAACTAAGGACATCGCTGGTGATGGCACGACCACGGCGACGGTGCTGGCCCAAGCGATGATCAAGGAAGGGCTGAAGAATGTGGCCGCAGGGGCTAATCCGGTGGCGGTGCGCCGGGGGATTGAGAAAACAATCGCCCATTTGGTGAAGGAAATTGAGAAGGTGGCGAAGCCAGTAGAAGGAGGGGCGATCGCCCAAGTGGCGACGATCTCTGCTGGCAACGATGCGGAAGTAGGGGAGATGATCTCCCAGGCCATGGACAAGGTCACCAAAGACGGGGTGATCACGGTAGAAGAGTCCAAGTCCCTGGCCACGGAACTGGAAGTGGTCGAGGGGATGCAGCTCGATCGCGGTTACATCTCGCCGTACTTCATTACCAACAATGAAGCAATGGTGGCAGAGTTCGAGAATGCACGCCTGCTGATCGTCGATAAGAAAATTAGCTCCATCCAAGACTTGGTGCCAGTGTTGGAGAAAATGGCCCGTGCGAGTCAACCCTTGCTGATTATCGCTGAAGATCTGGAAGGGGAGGCCCTGGCAACCCTGGTGGTGAATAAAGCTCGGGGGGTCCTCAATGCAGCAGCGATCAAAGCACCGGGATTTGGCGATCGCCGCAAGCAGATGCTGCAAGACATTGCCGTGCTCACGGGAGGTCAAGTGATTTCCGAAGAAGTGGGTTTGTCTCTGGACACTGTCAATCTGGACATGCTGGGAACTACCCGCAAAGTGACGATCGATAAAGACACCACCACAATTGTCGCAGGTGGGGAAACTAAGGCGGACGTGGAAAAACGTATTGGCCAAATTCGCCGGCAGTTGGAAGAAACGGACTCGGATTACGATAAGGAAAAACTGCAAGAACGCATTGCCAAACTTGCTGGCGGCGTGGCAGTGATTAAGGTCGGTGCGGCCACGGAAACGGAACTCAAAGACCGCAAACTGCGGATCGAAGACGCCCTCAACGCTACTAAAGCTGCTGTGGAAGAAGGTATCGTTCCCGGTGGTGGCACGACGCTGATTCACCTGAGCACTAAGATAGATGGGATTAAAGGTCAGCTGAATGATGAAGAGGCGATCGGTGCGGCGATCGTGACCAAGGCCCTAGAAGCCCCCTTGTGTCAGATGGCTGATAATGCTGGCGTGGAAGGCTCGGTGATCGTCGAGAAGGTGCGGGAGACTGAGTTTAATGTCGGCTACAATGCTGCTACTGATGAGTATGAAGATATGATTGCTGCTGGCATCATTGACCCTGCTAAGGTGGTGCGATCGGCCTTACAGAATGCTGGTTCGATTGCGGGCATGGTCTTGACCACGGAAGCTTTGGTGGTAGAGAAGCCCGAACCCAAACCTGCTATGCCTGCTGGTGGCGGCATGGATGGCATGGGCGGCATGGGCGGCATGGGCGGCATGGGCGGCATGGGCGGCATGGGCGGCATGATGTAATCCCAGATCCGCGCACCTCGTTCCCTCACAGCGGAGGGGGCCCGAAGCGTTCTGCCTGGGAATGACTGTCAGAAGCCCGCATACCGGCGATCGCGCTCTAAGCAGAGCCTCTATCTTCTCCTTACCAGGCAGACGGCTCTGCCTGGTAACGGGCTCGCAGGCTGTAACCCGATCGCAGCGAACTTCTCAATTATTAATTATTAATTATCAAACTTCGACGCAAATCCCGTAATTTATAGTATCTTGCTAGAACCTGTTCTTCCCTTTGTTTCCGTTGGTGCGATCGCTGTCATATTTACCTCTTCCTAATATTCGAGCACTTCTAATTATTGTAAATGTTGGCGATCGATCGCTCTGACAGGGCCGCCGATGCTCGATCGCCGGTTACGTTTATACAGTGAGCACTCACACCACACAGCAATTGTTATTTTTTATCCTAGTTTATTTTTCCGGAACGTTGCCTCGCAAACCCATTCCAGCGATCACTCACCGGCAGCAGCAGGACTAAAGTCCTGACTACGAACCTTTAATAACTCAAGTTGCCACCTATAAAAATTTTTACGTCCCAGACAGCCATTTTTGGTAAATTTCTCCGCAAAAATGCCATTTTGGGGTAAATCACAAGGCAATTTTGGCCAATTTTGGCTAATTTTGGTTTTGAGGTTCTATAGGTAGCAACTTGAGTTTTAATAACATTTATTCTCAATAATACATCTTTGTTGCCAATTTGCTGAAGAAAGAATTATAATTATCAACAAAGATAATTTATTGAGAAGGTTAGTTAAGATGTCTCTGTACACGGCCGCATCTCTGAAAGCAGAGTTAAATTCCAAGGGTTGGCGTTTGACGCCGCAACGGGAAACGATTCTGCATGTCTTCCAAAATCTCCCCAGAGGCAACCATCTGAGTGCTGAAGAACTTTACGAAATGTTGCAACAGCGGGGAGAACAGATATCTCTGTCCACGATCTACCGGACAGTGAAGTTGATGACCCGCATGGGCATCCTGCGAGAACTGGAGTTGGCAGAAGGGCATAAGCATTACGAACTCAACCATCCTTACCCCCATCACCACCATCACATCGTCTGCGTGCAGTGCAACCAAACCCTGGAGTTCAAAAATGACACGATCTTGAAACATGGTCTCAAGCAGGCGGAAAAATCGGGATTGCAGCTGATTGACTGCCAGTTGACAATTCATACTATCTGTCCCGAGGCCCTACGCCGGGGATGGCCAGCGATGCTGCCCGCGAATTGGGCCTGTCCGAGGGCGATCGCCGCTAGTCCATCGCCGGATCGGCAGTTAACCATTTCTGAAAATGCTAGGGAAATAGAATGAGGAATTAAGCCCCATGCCCGATAGCGAAGCGTGCAATCTCCGCTATCATGGGCCATTCTGCTTAACATGTATAATGTTAGACATGTTTTCAAAGGTGTCGTCGTGGCTGATCACGAACAACTGCCGGAAGGTTTTGATGTTGGCGATCGCATCTGCTAGTTGTCGGCGACGGGACTGGTCCATATTGGTAGTTGGTTCGTCAAAGAAGGCGACATCAATATTAGCTAAAATCTTCAGCAAGGCTAAGCGGACAGCTAAGGCGGCACACATCTGTTCGCCGCCGGAGAGACTTTTGAAGCCCCGCCGATATCCGGCCTCTTGCACCATAATTTCATAATCTTCCGTCCATTCCAAGGCGACATTTTGGCGGTTGAGCAGTTCGCGAAATAGCCGATCGGCTTCTCGGGAAATCTCATCTAAATAATACTTGGTAATGCGCGGCGATGCCTGGTTATATACCTGACGGGAATGGCGGATGAATTGATTGACTTTTTGGCGTTCGGCTAGTTCTGTTTTGGCCCGATCGCGTTTTGATGCTACTTGCTGCCGAGTGGCTAACTGTGCCAGGAGTACCGTTAACTGCTGGCGCTTGGGAGGCCAACTGCCTTCCAGATGGGCCAGGCGATGGCTTTTGGTATTATAGTCCTGTTCGATTTCCCGTAACCGTTGCGGATTGTAGCTTTGGGCCAATTGGTCCTGTTTTGCTTGCGCAGCCACCCGCTGCGCTGATAGGGTTTCTAGTTGGGCGATCGCCTCCTGAAATTCTCGCTCTAGAGTCGGCAGTTTTTTGGCCCGATCCTCATGCTTAATATAGCTCAAATAACCAGAACGGTGCAACTGTTGGAGTTGCTTTTGGGAGGACATGCCTGTTTCCAAGTCAGCAAAATTGGCCAATTCCACATCGATCCGAGCGATTTTTTCTCTAATTTCCCTGTCCCCCTCCTGAAGTCGATCGTACTTGGCTCGGATGGCAGCTGCTGTTTGCAATTGAGCTGCCAATAGTTTACTCTGACTGCGGGGGTCGTTCAAAGCTTGCAGATCCCGTTCAATTTCCTCTCGATCTTTTGTCAGGGTTGGCTCATCTTTCAATTCTGCATTCAGTTCTAAGATGCGATCGCGCAGCTGTTGAATTTCCTGGCGCAGCTGAGTTGACTTCTGCGTTTTCGCTTCTAGGGTAGCAAAGAACGCCTTAGATTGATAAGCTCGATCCAGTTCACCTTGCAATGCTTGCAGTTGCCGCTGTAACTGTGGGACTGATACTTGCCCTGAGATATCTTGCAAAATCTGTCCTAAAGACGCCAGCATTTCCCCATGCAGACTCGCACCCATCTGAAGTATCTCACGTATTACCTTTACCTGCTCTCCATTATGCAGCATGAAGAGCAATTTCTGAGCTTGGGCCAGGTAGCGATCGCGCTTTTCCTCTCCGGACTTGACAATTTGCCGCAAATCGGCTTCAAACTGTTTAGCTGCTTCTATGCGACTCAGTTGTTCCCGATAGCGGTTGCGATGGCGTTCCAGTTCCGGAATCCGATCGACTACAGGTGCTAAACTCTGTAGATGCTTAATCTCTGCCGATAGGGGTTGCAGCTCTTGTTGAAGTTTCGTCACCTGCTTGCCCAAACTTTGCTGTTCCAGTCGATCGGCCTGTAGTTGCTGTAACTGTGCTGCGATCTTTTTTTGTTGTGACTCTAGGGCCTCTTGCTGGGCGACCGCCGGTCTTAGCTGCTCAATTTTTACCTCATCATCCTGCAACTTCTCCAGTTTAAGCTGCAACTGAGTGAGTTCAGCTTGACTTTTAATTATCCTCTGTTGATAACCCTCCCGTTCCCGCAAAAGTTTCTGTTTTGCCGCACCAAGGGCATCAAGTTCTTGGAGTACCGACTCCGCCTGTTGATAGGCGCGATAGCTTTCTAGATTACTCTGGCATAAACTAGCTGCTGACTGGGCAGTGGCAAGGGATTTTTGCAAAAAAATATTTGCCTGTTCTTGCCTGTTCGTCTCGTTTTCCAGCTTTTGTAACTGAGACTCCAGCTGTTGAAGAAGATCGGCCGTTGCAGTCAGTTGGTCTTTGAGTAGCTGTATCTTCTCTAATTCTACAGTCAACTGCTGTAACTCCGCAGACTCTTGCTCAATTTGCCCCTGGAGTTGACCCTGTTGCTGTTGTAACTCTTGCCAGTCTTGCAGCTGCACGTCATATTGTGCTATTTCCTGTTCTAGCTGTGTTACTTGAGACTGGGCATAATTTTCCAGATCCTTAGACTGATTGAATGCTTGCCTGTACTCCTCTACTCTTAAAATTGGGTCAAAGACTTTCTTGCGATCGCCTGCCCGTTTTAAGAAGTCCGTCGTAAAGCTGCCTTGGGGGATCCCGATCGTTTCCGCAAACAGCTTCGGCAGGTCCGTATCGGCAGCTAGGCGCATATGCGATCGCAGCCAGCATTGTACGTCATCCAGCTTAGTGCAGTCAAGCTTTTGATTCAGTTGGGGGTCATAGAGTTTGTAACCCTGGCGAGTGCAGCGTTGCACTTGATAGGTGCGGGAATCCAAGCTAGAGATAAACTGTACCGTCACTTGAGCCGTTTTCGCCCCTTTGCGCACCAAATCATCCTTGCTGTAGTCGCTGTAGGCGAACAAAGTCCAGGCGATCGCCTCTAAGATACTCGTCTTCCCGGCACCGTTTTCGCCACAAATAGCATTCGTGCCCGATTGGAATTCAAAACACCTATCCTGGTGAGACTTAAAGTTCTTCAGACTAACCGAGAGTATTTCCATTTTCAGCTACTGTAGATGGCTATCTATAATACCATACCCGCCCCGCAGTCTTTTGATATTAGTTCAGGGGCCTACACGAACTTCCGGTCTGTCTGTGCTATGAATTACCCAAGGGCAAATAAATCACAAACTCCGTCCCCTCTCCGGGAGTAGAAGTACAACTCAACTTACCCCCATGTTTTGCTTCTATTATTCCGGGCAACGAACAGCCCCACCCCTCGTTACCTGGCTCCGCCTGGTAACGCCCGCAGATGTATAGAAACACACAGGAAAAAGATATCCGATCGACTACATCCGCGCTCATCCCCGGACCATTCTCAGCGATGCGGACGATCGCCTCCGAGTCAGTCATTTCCGTGCGAATAGTAATAGTCGGCTTTGACTTAGCATCAGTTGCCGCTACCAAAGCTTCTAAGCAATAATTAATAGTATTCATAAACACCTGAGACAACAGAGCCGGGTAACAAGTAACATTTGACAGTTTACCATACTCCTTAACCACCTCAATACCTTTTTTAATGATATTGTGCAAAATCCCCAAGACACCATCAATGCTCTCATGAATATCCGTTGGCTTCATGGACTCTTCATCCATGGGGGAGAAGTTCTGTAGAGACATAACGATATCCCGCATCCGTTCCGCCCCGTTCTTCATCGACTTGAGCATTTTTTACAAATCTTCTAACAGGAATTCCATGTCAACTTCTTCAATCGCTTCGGACACTGCCTCTGTCGGTTCCGGGTATTCATCCTGATAGACTGAGAATTGAGAATTGCTCCATTTTCAATTAGCCATTCGCAATTCGCCATTGTGTCATTTTCCTCTTCTGAGAATTATTACCTCATAGATATTACTCTCAAAGTATCCCTTTGTCAATCCGTTGGATAGGATGTTTCGCCTGTCCGTCCGTCCGGCGACAAAAGCTGTCCGTGGCGAAAGCTCAACCGCTTCCGCTGTGGCTCTTGTCCTGAAGTACGCGGCATTTTCCAGGCACTGCCGCGTACTCCCTCTGGGAATCAAGGTATCAACTAGCAACTATCAACTTCATGCATTGGTAGCTCGATCGCGAACTCTGCCCCCTGTCCGGGTGCGGAAGTACAGCTCAACTTGCCCCCATGTTTTTCCTCGACAATTTGACGAGAGATCGACAACCCCAACCCGGTGCCTTTTCCGGGAGGTTTAGTGGTGAACAAGTCGTCAAACAGCCGCTGTAGCACTTCTGCTGACATGCCGGGACCGTTATCTTTAATCTTAACGATAACACTCCTTTTGTAGGAGGAAAATTCCGTGCGAATGGTAATTTGATTTGGATTAGCGTTGATTTCTGCCAAATCTCGCCCTTGATTATACTCATCAAAGGCGTCAATGGCATTAGCAATCAGATTCATAAACACCTGGTTGAGTTGTCCGGGGTAGCACAAGATATGTGGCAATTCGCCATATTCTTTGACAATCTCAATGCCAGAACGCTTGGCTTTAGCTTTCAGCCGGTGTTTCAAAATCAGCAAGGTGCTGTCGATGCCATCATGAATATTGAATTTTACCATTTTTGCAGTGTCCGCACGGGAGAAAGTCCTCATAGAGGCGCTAATATCGCGAATGCGGTCAGTCCCCTCTTGCATGGACGAGATGAGTTTGGGTAAATCTGCGAGCACGTACTCCAAATCAATCTGGTCGGCATGGTCGGAAATTTTCTTTCCCGGATCTGCCAACTGCTGCTGATAGAGTTGCAAGTGGTCAATCAAGTCTTGGATATATGTTTGGGCGTGGCTCAAATTGCCAGCAATAAAACCAACGGGGTTGTTGATTTCATGGGCAACACCAGCTACTAACTGACCGAGAGCCGTGAGGATGAGGGAGTAGTAAAAATTATGTTCGGCCACCGCGAACTGACCGCAAATATACCCGAGCAGATTTTGGGCGGCTATTGCACAGCTCAGGGCTGATTCTAGCTGGTCATACAGATATAAAACTTGGGATTTCAGAATCTGATAATGGCAGATGACTCCATAATTTCTATCAGCATAACAATTTGACAGATATTGCTCTTCGCCCATTTCCTCATTGTGGAAATATCTCCTTTCTTGCGTCATGCCACTCAAGTTACAGATGATAATTTGGCATCCCCAGACTGCCTCCGTTACCTGAATATTTTTAGTTTTTTGGCTGAAGCGCAATATTTCTAAACTATCTGCCAAAATCTCCGCCAAATTTTCTCCCAGAGAGTAACGTCCGAATAGCTTCTGAAACAGTATGTATCCCGCAAATTGTAATTCTCCGGACTCTAAACCGGCTTGATACCCTTCATCACTAATAATAGCAGAAAACCCTTTGAGGGGGCGAACCCAATGATTCACGCAACCTGCAAGGATATAGCAAGATTTACATTTTTCCACCAGGTTATTGAACTTTTCACTCAGTTTCAAGGCCAGCAGGTTCAACTCATACCCTAATTGATAATCCCCAAACAATGAACCCAGTAGCATGCCATAAGCAGAGTAGCCCAAACCAGATTCAGGAGTATGACCGTATTCTAGAGAAAGATTAACGATTTTGACGACAATCCACTTCATCAACTCTCCATCTGATTGGTAAGCAGTTACGATCAGGTTGGACAACACCTGCACCGCCACTTTTTGGGACGGATCTGTCATCTCTGGGCGATCGAGCAAATCACCCACCCGGGGAGGCCAATTTTCTCTGACTGCGGCCAGTTCTACCTCCAGGGCCCTTTGCCAGTCAGCAGATGGCAACTGAATGGACAGCATCGAAAGGGCCTGGCGACTGGCTTGAATCGCCCCTGCATGTCGCATCAGCAGAGTATATTGCACAGTCTGCAGCTTGTAAACCTCCGCCACTGAGAGCACCGATTTGGCCTTCGTCAGAATTATGTCAATCAAGGCTAAGGACTGCTCGAAATTGCCATTTAAGTACTCCACCTCGGCCCTTTGTCTATAGAGAGCCAAAGTCAAGTCATAATCTGCCTCCCAGCTATTGTCCAGTAAACTTGCCATACCTGCCATTAAATAGGAGTGGGCGGCGCTATAGGCCGTTGTCTCAGTCGCTTTGCGACTGGCTGCTAAATTCAATTGTGCCAACTGCATTAGTTCTCGCTCATCTGTAATCAAGGCCCGACCCAGATTCAGATGCGCGACCAACTCAAAGATTCTTTCTGGGAGCGATCGCCCATCTAGATGCTTGAGCAGTCGTCTGCCAATCTTGAGATGCACCGCTGTTTTTTCCAACTCTGCAATCAAATCGTAAGCCGCCTGTTGCACCGGATCGTGCCGGAATTGATAATTCAGGATTAACAGGGGCACGTCCAGCAAGTCTCTTTGGATATTGTCTAAATTGGAAATGGGGATAATTAGTCCTGACTGAATGGCTGGCACCAGGTCTTGGAAGGTTTCCGGAGCAAATTTTTCCAATATGATTGACAGAGTAGTTAAATCGAATTTATTGCCCAAGCAAGCTGCCAAGCATAAAGCCTGCCTCGTCCCTGCTGGCAGCTGCTGTAACTTAGCAATCGTCAAATCAATCACATTATCAGTGATGCTCTTGGCCTCGATTTTAGCATAGTCCCATTGCCACTTTCCTGGAGAGCCTTCCGACTGGGGCTGGTTAAAAATCAGCAAGTTTTCCGAGTACAGGAGTCTGAGAAATTGATGGACAAAGAAGGGGTTGCCGTTGGTTTTCCGCCGCACCAGTTCAGCTAAGGGTTTTACTGTTTGGGCGTCCCTATGCAAGCTGTCGGCAATTAGTTGGGTAATATGCTCGGGCCCGAGGGGAGATAGGGTAACATGGTTAACGATCGCTCCTGACCAGCGGATGGCCTTAAGGGCGATCGCCAGGGGATGATTAGCGCTCACCTCGTTATCTGGATAGGCACCAATCAGAAACAGATATTGCCCAGCTCCCGGAGTGAGTATCAATTCTATCAATTTCAGCGTCGCCCCGTCAGCCCATTGTAAATCATCCAGAAAGATAACTAAGGGATGTTCCCGAGAGCCAAATGCCCGGATAAAGCTTGACAAGACTGATTAAAGCGGTTTTCCGATGACCCTCGTGCCAAGGACTGTACGGGGGGCTGCTGGCCCACAATTAGTTCCACTTCCGGAATCACATCAATTATCACCTGTCCGTCCGGACCCAAAGCTGCGAGGAGTTTTTCTTTCCAGCGGTTGAGTACCGCTTGGGTTTGGGTGAGCAGCTGCCGCACCAATTCCTGAAAGGCCCTGACTACAGCCGAGTAGGGCATCTTACCCTAAAAATAGTCAAATTTGCCAGTGATAAAATACCCCCCCTCTCTAGCAATCTGTTGGGAGATTTCCGGCACCAGGCGTGACTTACCGATGCCCGAATAACCCTTAAGTAGCATCATCTCGCAACTCCCCTGACGCACGCGCTTAAAGGCTGTCAGTAAGGTTTCCACTTCGGCGGACCGGCCATAGAGTCGATCGGGAATTTGAAATTGGGATGCAATATCCTGGCGACCCAGAATAAAATCGGCAATTTCTCCTGTCTCTTGCAGCTGATGCAGACAGGTTTCTAAATCGGCTTTGATTCCCCAAGCACTTTGATATCGGTCCTCTGGTGTTTTCGCTAACAATTTCATCACGATGTCAGAGACTGTAAGGGGTATCTCACTGTCCCGAAGATGAGGTGGCACCGGTTCGATCGCGATCTGAGAATGGATTAACTCCATGACATCGTTACCTGTAAACGGTGGCTGATGGGCGAGCAATTCATAAAAGGTTGCTCCCAGGGAGTACAAATCCGTCCGGTAATCCAGCGATCGATTCATTCTTCCCGTTTGTTCCGGCGATATATAGGCAAAGGTACCTTCTAATACATTGGGATTGGCCAGGGTCGAGTTTGACCGCGACAATACCGTGGCAATACGAAAGTCGATGAATTTTAATTGCCCGGTTTCTGAGTTAAATACGATATTAGCCGGGTTCACATCCTTATGGATAACGTTGGCAGCGTGGATTCCCTGCAGGCCCGCCGTAATCTTAATGGCAATGGTGAGAAACTCTGCTATACTCAACTGCCGATCTCCGGCGTCTTCCGCATGCTTTTGTCCTGAAGGACATGCGCTGCGCGCCCAGCGCAGCGCCATCGGCATGCTCCAGACACCGCCCAGCCATTGTTTCAATGAGCACCCGCCAAAATCCTTCAATACTAGGACCAAAGTATTCTGATATTTTTGCAACTCATAGGCCGCGATCGCCCCTGCTATCTTCAGGGAGCGAATTATTTCATATTCTTTCTGATAGCGGGTGAGTTCCGCACTTGTCGGATAGTCCTGTTTGAGCATCTTGATAGTTGCGAATTGCGTATACGAAGTGCGCGTAGCGCTATTGCGGCACTCTATCATATATAGCCAGATATAAAATATAACTCAAGTTGCTACCTAACTCAAGTTGCTACCTATAAAAATTTCGACCTCTCAGACAGCAATTTTTGGCAAAGATATCCAACATTATGCCATTT
>JACOMV010000170.1:11817-16662 GCA_014324065.1 Hormoscilla sp. SP12CHS1
AGTAAATCACAAGGCTCTAAAGGCTAATTTTGGCTAATTTTGGTATTGGGGTTCTGTAGGTAGCAACTTAGGTTAAAATATATCACCTGAAAACTAGCCTGGTTAGGCCATGGTACCTGTTGGGCATGTACGTTATCATCCCGTCCTTGTGCAACGTCCTGTTCTATAAGGCAGGGTCACCGTGAAGGTTGTACCCTCACCAACGGTGCTCTGGACCCGAATGTCACCGCCATGGAGCTCTACACAGTTTTTGATAATAGACAGTCCCAAGCCTGTTCCCTGGATGTTGCCCAAATTGGTAGCACGATAGAATGACTCGAACAGTCGCGACAGGTCTTGCTTTTCAATCCCAATTCCAGAATCGGCGACGCGGAATCTAGCTGTCTGCCGGTCACATTCAAGCTGAAAATTGACATCTCCTCCTTTGGGAGAATATTTAATCGCATTAGAGAGCAGATTAGTAAGGATGTGCCGCAGCAGATACTCATCCATGCAGGCATTGTCGCAATTGCCTTGGGCCCTAAAGATAATATTGTGCTGACTGGAAGCATGTAGGGGTTCCACTAAGTTTTCGCAGAAGTCTACTAAATCTAGAGGGGCTGGCTTAAACTCCAGTTTTCCAGCGTCCACTTTGCCGAGCAGCAGCACATCATCCAGCAACTGGATCGTGTGGTCAACGGAGGTTTGGAAATGCTTGCTGCTTGTTCAATTGCCTCTTCGCCATAGGCGACTGCCGCTGGCACTTCATAGCCTAGGTCTGTCAGGGTAGTTTCGATATCGAAGGCGACGACTTCTTCATCTTCAACCACCAGGATCTTGATATCGGGCATGGTTCTCACCTATGCTTACTTCTGTGTTAGTTTATCAAGTATCAGTCTAAATTCAGTTCCCTGGCTGCGATCGAGTGAAATCTCACCTTCTAGCTAGTTGGTCAGTTTGCGCATCAGCTGCAAGCTCTTGCACTGGTGGTCAGGCTAATGCAAATCCACCCGCTGCGACCCTCTGGGAAGGCGTACTTGAGGGAGTTGGAAACTAGCTCGTTGACGATCGAGCCACAGGGAATGGCGGTATCAATTGCCAGTGATATTTTTTCTACGTTTACCTTAAAGATTACGCCACGCGCGCCGTAGGAGCGGAACAGGTTCTCCACCAAAATTTGGATATATTCTGGGAAGTTAATGTCTGCTAGATTATCAGATTGGTAGAGCTGCTCGTGAACTAGGGCCATTACTTGCATCCGGTTCTGGCTCTCTGTAAAGGCTTTTAGAGCTTCTTGGTCCTGAATTTTTCGTGATTGCAACCGCAGTAGACTGGAGATAATCTGGAGGTTATTTTTGACAGGGTGGTGAATCTCTTTGAGCAGGGTTTTGACCCCAAATATCTAGACTTAGAGTTGACCGAAAGCACCGTTGTCCAAAATCTGGAAGTGGCGATCGCCACCTTGCAGGAATTGAAAACCCTAGGGGTGCAGCTAGCATTGGATGATTTTGGCACTGGTTATTCATCTTTAAGCTATCTGCAACGATTTCCCTTTGACATTTTGAAAATTGACCGAGTATTTATCCATCAAAGCACAGTAAATGAGAAAAATAAAGCTCTGACAACAGGGATAATTAAAATGGCACATCAGCTGCATCTCAAGGTGATAGCTGAGGGAGTGGAGAGGGAAGCGGAACGAAATTTATTGTGTCAACAGCATTGCGATGAAATGCAAGGATACTTGTTCAGTCGTCCCTTGACGGCTAAAGGGTTTCAACAGTTACTATTTTCTTAAAGACAGTTGAGGTAGAAAGCAATGACCAAAATTTTAGTAATCGAAGATGAGGACTTTATCCGGGAAAACATGGTAGAACTGCTCTTAGATAAGAAGTTCGATTGTCTGGAAGCGCAAAATGGTGCGATCGGGGTATAACTGGCGGTGCAAGAGCGACCGGATTTGATTTTGTGTGATGTCATGATGCCAGAATTGGATGGTTACGGCGTGTTGCATAAATTGCGCTCCTACCCAGAAACGGAAATGATCCCGTTCATTTTTATGACAGCGAAAGTCACCAAGGTAGATATGCCTCAGGGAATGGAACTAGGCGCAGATGACTATCTGACAAAACCCTGTACCCAAGAGGAACTGATCGAGGCGATCGAGACGAGACTGAAAAAACAGGCAGCACTCCAGAAAAGTACACAGGATAAAATCGAGGAGTTGCGTAGTAATATTACTCTATCACTCCCCCACGAGATGCGGACTCCTCTACAGGGAATTATGGGTTTTTCGGAATTTTTGATCGACGACGCCGAGGAGCTAAAACCCTCGGAAATAAAAGAGATGGGAGAGCACATAAAGAGTTCTGGCGAACGCTTATATCGGCTGATCCAGAATTTTTTGCTGTACGCCGAACTGGAACTCATGGCAAGCAACCCAGAACGACTTAAAATGCTACGCTCTCACCAGATTAACAACAGCAAAACTATCATTGCAGAGGTGAGCAGAGCTAAAGCTATAGCAGCCAACCGGGAAGCAGACTTGCACTTATATCTGCAAGATAGTACAGTAAATATCTCAGAAACAAGGCTGAAAAAGATTGCCGAAGAACTGGTAGAAAATGCATTTAAGTTTTCCGCCGAGGAAACTCCCGTGCGCGTCGTTAGTAGAAATGAAAATAATCACTTTACTCTCGAGATCCTCGATCGGGGGCGGGGGATCGGACCAGAGTATATAGATAAGGTGGGAGCCTATATGCAATTCGATCGTAAAATTAACGAACAACAAGGATCGGGGTTGGGACTAATCATTGCTAAACGTCTGGCTGAATTACACGGAGGAAAATTAATTATCGAAAGCATCCCCGGTCAACAAACTACTGTGCGCGTTATCCTCCCAGCAATGGCGTGAGGCTAATTGTGAATGGAAAATGGCTATAGCGTTTCTCAAGCTAGTGAGGTACCGTGTTTCGATCCCCCCAACCCCTCCTTAAAAAGCTGACTTTTCCTGCTAAGTTCTACAATCACCTAATAGCAAGGTTTCGGGATTCATGCATTTTTCAATAAGAAAAATGGTCACGATATTACAAGGTTTACTGAGGTTGCGTCAAATTTTTTTTGCAAAAATATAACGGGAAAAGTCAGCTTAAAAAGCTATTCTTTCGTCCCCCTTTTTAAGGGGTATTTAGGGGGATCGTAGCGTAGCCTCACGTAAGACTGCTATAATTGTGAATGGAAAATGAAGCAATTTTCAATTTTCAATTTTCAATTCGCCATTCTCAATCATTCAAAACTCAATTCCCGGTTGAGCTTTGACGCCTTGTTCTCGGAAGGGATGTTTAATCAGAGTCATCTCGGTTACCAAGTCAGCTCGGGCAATTAATGGTGCTGGGGCCCATCGACCCGTGAGGATAACGTGAGACATAGCTGGTTTTTGCTCTAACCCAGCCAAAACCGACTCGATGCTCAGGTAACCGAGTTTGAGAGCAACGTTAATTTCATCGAGCAGCACTAACTTGAACTCAGGGTTACGGATAAAGTCGATGGCTTTTTGCCAAGCTTGCTGAGCTGTTTGGATATCGCGCTCTCTATCTTGGGTTTCCCAGGTGAAGCCTTCTCCCAGAGCATGTAATTCTAGCTGGTGGGGAACCCAATGACTGAGGACCTGCTTTTCTGCTGGCTCCCAGGCTCCTTTGATGAATTGGACGATCGCCACTCGATAGCCATGACCGAGCGATCGCATTACCATACCCAAAGCCGCCGTAGTCTTACCCTTACCATTGCCCGTGTTAACAACGATCAACCCCTTTTCCTGGGACGCCGCCGCCACTCGTCCATCTTGCACTTGCTTGCGTCGTTCCATCTTCCGCCGATACCGATCGGCAGTCAACTGCTGTTCTGTCTGGGTATTGGTTTCCATCAATTTCCTACATTACCTCTTGCGACCTATAATAATAGAATCACCGATCATCTAATAATTGTCAAATGGTACTAGAAAGAATCAAGATTGTGCAAGAGGATATTACCAAACAACAGGTAGATGCCATTGTCAACGCTGCCAATAGCTCTCTTTTGGAAGGCGGCGGGGTCGATGGTGCCATCCACCGTGCCGCTGGACCCCAACTTTTGGCAGAATGTCGCCAGTTAAAAGGTTGTGCCACTGGTGAAGCCAAGATTACTAGCGGTTATAACCTGCCAGCAAAATGGGTGATTCATACAGTCGGTCCCATCTGGCGGGGTGGCGACAACCGAGAAGAAGAACTGTTAGCACGATGTTACCGCAGTTGCTTGACAATAGCAGAATCCTATGATATAAAAACAATAGCATTTCCTTCCATAAGCACCGGTGCTTATGGATTCCCAGTAGAGCGGGCAGCCCCGATCGCACTCAAGGAAGTAAAGCAGTTCGCCGAAAGCAAGGAGGCGATCTGGCAGGTAATTTTTGTCTGCTTCGGTCTTGATGTATACTATTGCTACGATAAATCTGTCAAGGAAATAACGATCGGGTCACCGCCTGCTTGAGGATGAAAGAGGCGGGGTCCCTATTTTCGCGGACATCCCCGGCTGAAATTATGAGTAATTTCATGGTCATGAAGGGTAATATAAGTGTTAGAGGAGTGTGGTCAAAAGTAGTTGATATCCTGGCCAAAAGGATTGCGATCGAAGCTGACAGATTACATCGTAGCGCGCGTAATACTAATTTTAGTATTATATGTAATACTTTTTATTGTCAAACCAGCCTCCCTGGCAGATTACATCGTAGCGCGGCGTAATACTAATCTTAGTATTATATAACTCAAGTTGCGACCTATAAAAATTGGATACAAAAAGCAATTATAAAGAGAATCATTTTCAACTCTAATCCCT
>JACOMV010000171.1 GCA_014324065.1 Hormoscilla sp. SP12CHS1
ATCAGAACTCCGCCGGTGATACAGAGGTAGAACTACCGGACCGGTTAATAATGCCTAAGTGTCACTTTTAATTACACCCCCTACCAACTGGTTTTGACACAAGTAGTTGATAGCCTTGTCTCGGCAAAACCTGGCCTTGTATTGGCCTGCTTTAGTCAAGGATGAGCCTGGGCTGGCCAGGTTGGTACAGAACCAGAGAGGGTTCCGACAGATCCCAGTCGTCATAGCTATCCTGCAACAGTGTATCCCTCAATTATCCCCCCCCCCCACGCTGCGCGAAAAATCGCAATGACGTTACGTTTACCCTTAACCCACCTAAGTAGCTTTGAACAGCAGGAGCCGTCTTTAGCTAGGGTTTGTGGTTGGTCATACAATCATATACTCGGCGCGGGCTCAATATTTGCTCCACGCTCTGCGGCAACTGGCGATGAGGCGGCTACATGAGGGAACGGCGCCTCTACGAGGCCCCACCCTGAATGGAAAATGCAAACCCCCCCAACCCCGGGAGTGCCAGGTAACCAAGGGAAACCTGAAAAACACTTGCGCAGCAAGTTGCGGGGTTGCGGGGGGATTTGCGCTATATTATTTTACAAACTTATTACAGCTTGTTCAGGAAACAAGTAGAACATTTTTGTGCTAAACTAGAGCTATACTCAATGCAGATGGAATTGATTTTGTTCGGGCGATCGCCATCATCCTGTTGACATAACAACCTATATCCTTAACCGAGAGGTATTGCCCTCACTCCCTAAAGCTGACAGATAGCTTTCAAGACTTGTAGCAACTGAATTGCCGAGGAAGATTTCATCAATTGCAATTCCGGCATCAGCATATAAGTAGGGGGATTTCCCTGCTGGATATACACAAACTGATAATTCCGTCCGTTCGTCGTCAGCCCCCAAGTTGAGGTTTGACGCTCAAGGCTTTTATAGGCGTAAGTGAGCAGTTGAGGTAAACCTGCCCAAGAGTCAGCTAAACTGGGTTTAGTTTCAATTACCAAAACCCAAAAGTTAACATCATTTGCGGTCTGTTTCTCCTTGTTGACTGCAATAATATCAAAGCGACCTGTAATGCTAGTATCTTCATCTTCGATGTTAATCCTGTCAATGGCTTGTTCCACCCTTAACTGGATTGGAAATTGATAAAAGCCGGCTAGTCGTAATAAGGGGGCAACGGCAATTAACCTCACTTGTCCTTCTGAGGCTTCTTTTTCTTTCAGATAAAAACGAAAATCATTCCGGATTTTGATAATTTCTTGTTGTTCCGCTTCTGTTACCTGTTCCAGAGATAAAAATGGTGCAAATTCACCATCATATAGCTCTTGAAATCCGAAAAGCAGCTCTACTTCGTTCAGAGTTATTTTACTTGCTTGGATAATTGTCATGGTTCAATTGGCTCAGTCTAGTTGTTTACTGATTAGATTATAGCAGATGTAATTGATTTCGTCCAGGCGATCGGTGGTGGGCAGCCGCCCACCAGAGGAATTACAGGATTTTCTCCAAACCGTAAACCAATGTCTTCAACTGCAATATTTTACGAATTGCGAGCAACACTCCCGGCATATAGCAAGAGCGATCGCTCGTATCGTGACGCAAGGTATATATTTGCCCCTGGGCACCAAAAATAACTTCCTGATGGGCAATCAAACCCGGTAACCGGACGCTATGAATGCGAATCCCTTCATCAGCCAAACTCCCCCGGGCCCCAGCTAACTTTTCTGTTTCTGTCACCGAGGGTGGGTTGAAAGTTTTGCCCATTTCTGCTAGCATCTGAGCAGTCTTAACGGCGGTACCGCTGGGGGCGTCCGCTTTTTGATTGTGATGCAGTTCGATGATTTCCACGTGATCGAAATATTTAGATGCTTGCAGGGCCGCTTGCTGCAACAACACCATGCCAATGGAAAAATTGGGGATAATTAAACATCCCGTACTAGCTTTATCGGCAAATTCAGCTAACTCGGCAATTTGTGCGGGACTCAAACCCGTAGTCCCGACCAAAGGCCGAATGCCATAGGCGATCGCCGATCGGACATTGTCATAAACTGAGTCAGGATGGGTAAAGTCCACCATCACCCCCAACTGTTTTTCCTGTGCCGCCAAGGCCAAAACTGACTCTAACTGATTGAGGATCGGCACTTCCACAACACCGCATCCCGCCACTTCCCCAACATCCTGGCCATTATATTCTCTGTTGTAGTCAACAGCGCCCAGCAGGCTCATATCCTCTGCTTGCGTCACCGCCTTAATCACCTCGCGTCCCATTTTGCCAGCAGCACCATTAACAACTACGGGAATGGGAAGATTACTTGTCATCGGTCAAAAGTCCTTTATTCTCAGTTGATAGTTAACTGTTATATCATAGCCCAAGTTGCTACCTATAAAAAAATAAACCCTAGGATGGAGTATTTGAGAAAACTAGAGCCTAAAATGAAGAATATAGTCTATATTGACACTGTCAAACGGCAGGGGAGAGCTTCATTGTTTTTGTGTAGGTCATAACTTGAGTTATCATATTCGATAGCTATCATATTGAACTTATGGACAAGCAAACCCTTTATAACCTGGTAGTGGGTGATTTTTTCTGGATGCGCCTGCTGCGTTTAGCTGCTTTAATCTATGGCACGATCTGCTTGTATGGCATCTTCTGGTCTGATCGGATGATTTTTCAACCCCATCCATCCAGCTATCGGGACACAGATAAGATTATCAAACTCAAATCAGGCCCTGACCTGCAAATCTCAGCCATTCACCTGCCCAACCCTGCTGCGACCTACACCATTCTCTACAGCCACGGGAACGGGGAAGACTTGGGAGACATAGATCCCACCTTGCGAAATTTGCAATCTTTGGGCTTTGCTGTCTTCGCCTACGACTACAGGGGTTATGGTACTAGCCAGGGAAAACCCTCCGAACGCAACACTTATGCAGATGTTAATGCGGCTTACAACTATCTGACCCAAAGCTTGGGGATTCCTCCTAGTCAGATTATCGCCTATGGACGTTCTTTAGGTGGAGGTCCGGCCGTTGACTTAGCAGGGCGTCAACCAGTTGCTGGTTTAGTGGTAGAAAGCACCTTCATCACCACATTTAGAGTCAGAACCCGCATTCCCATTGTCCCCTTTGACAAATTTGACAATCTTGGCAAGATTAAAAATGTTCGTTATCCAGTTCTAGTAATTCACGGCACAGCTGACCTAACTATCCCCTTTGCCCACGGACAGAAACTCTATGCAGCTGCTGGAGAACCCAAACGCTTTCTACAGGTTTTGGGTGCAGGTCATAACAACCTGCATAGCCTTGCTGGTGAAGATTATGACAAAACAATGCTTGATTTTGCTCAACTGGTTAGCCAGTCTCATCCCATCGGCGTGACAAAATAGAGCAGGAATTGGTTAGAGCCCGAGGACTTGGGTTTCCAGACTTTTCAGTCCCGGTTTGGTACGGATTAGAATGCAATCGGGGTGTGGTGATTACGATCGCGATCTTCTAGCGCAGAGGTGAAGGAAATGGCTGTGTATCATAAATTGTCATCTTATATCAGTTCAACCTTGTCTTTCGCCTCTTTTGGAGGTAGGAAGCTATGGCAGGTCAGAGGTAAGCCAGCAATTATCGCTACTGTAGTCGTCACCAGTTTATTACTGGCCTCCCGAGCACTCAAGATCCTAGAAGCACCAGAATTGGCCGCTTACGACAAACTGATCCAGCTGCGTCAGTCCGAAGCCCCAGACGATCTCCTGCTGATCGTTGGGGTCACTGAAGCTGATATCAAGGCACAACAGCGCTGGCCGCTGTCGGACGCGACCATAAACCGGGTATTGCAGCAATTGGAAAAGTATCAACCCCGGGCGATCGGTTTGGATATATCTTGATATCCCTCATGAACCCGGAAGTTCCGATTTACTCGAACATCTACAGACAAGTGAGAAGACTATTGCCATCTGCAAATTCGGTGAAGGTGCTGCCGATCTGGGCATCGGACCCCCGCCAGGTATGCCAGCAAGTAATCTGGGCTTTAGCGATCTGGCGATCGACGAAGATGGCATTATCCGCCGCAGCCTCCTGGTGGGGGATGGGGACCCTGACTCGATTTGTAACACCCGCATCTCTTTTGCCCTGAAACTGGCATGGCGTTACCTGGATGCATTGGGAATTAAGTCCCACGTGAAAGAAAATGGCGATATTATACTCGGTGAGACTAGACTACCGCGCTTAGACAGCCATAGTGGAGGCTATCTGGGAGTTGACGCTGGCGGCTACCAAATCCTGCTGAATTACCGATCGCTCCGTCAGATGACAAAGCAAGTCACCCTGATGGCAGTCCAAATTGACCCCAACTGGGTGCGCGATCACATTGTCCTGATCGGCGCGATCGCCCCCAGCGCCAAAGATTCTTTTTATACACCCTACAGCGCTGGCAGGCAAGAAAACCACACCATGCCTGGGGTAGTGGTTCACGCCCAGATCGTCAGTCAAATCCTGAGTGCGGTTGTCGATGGCCGACCCCTGTTTTGGGTCTGGCCAGACTGGGCAGAATGGCTTTGGATTTAGGTCTGGTCTTTGGTCGGGGGCGCGATCGCCTGGAAAATAGCACATCCTCTGGGACAACTGTTAGCAACTGTAGTAGCAATTGGGATTTTATTGGGTGTCAGTTGGTTGATGTTTATCTGTGGCGGTTGGGTTCCCCTCGTGACCCCCATCCTGGCCTTGGTGTCCAGTGAGTGGCTCGTCTTTATTTACAAATTCTGCTGCACTCAGCAAGAATGCCAACAAATAGCCCTTCGGGTCAAAGAACAGAATCGCAACATCGAACTCCCGCAAACCCTGTTAGAACAAAAGACTCAGCTAGATAGTGCAGATGAAGCTACGGAACTGCCTCTGGAAATGGCTAGCACCGAAGTCCTAGAATATCCTACTATTGGCACCCCCGACCTGTTGAGAGGCCGCTACCAAATCCTGGAAATTCTCGGTGGTGGTGGCTTTGCGCGCACCTATCTGGCAGCAGATACCCAGCGACCTAATCACCCGCAATGTGTAATCAAGCACTTGATGCCCGCTAGATCCGATCGGAAGTTTTTGCAGGTAGCCAGACGCCTCTTCCATACGGAAGCCGAAATATTAGACGTATTGGGCAGACACGATCGGATTCCTCAGTTATTAGCATATTTTGAAGAAAATCAAGAATTCTATTTGGTAGAAGAGTTGATCTGTGGAAATCATCTCAGCAATGAAATTCCACCAGAAAAGCAGATACCGGAAAAGCAAGTAATTGATTGGTTCGCTCAATTGCTGGAAATTATTGCTTTTATCCACTCTCATAATGTCATTCATCGGGATATTAAACCGAACAACATTATCAGACGCCAAGCAGATGGTCGCTTGTGCTTAATTGACTTTGGGGCGGTAAAACTTATGCATCCCCAGTTGGAGTCAACTTCCGAGAAATATACGGTGGCGATCAGCACAGCTCCCGAGCAATTGGCAGGTCAACCCAGGCTCAACAGCGATCTATACTCTTTAGGAATGATTGGCATTCAAGCTCTGACAGGCTTAAACCCGACCCAGTTACGCCAAGACTCGAATACGGGAACGGTGGTATGGCGTCATCTCGCCGGAGTGGGGCCCTAATTAGCAGCGGTTCTAGATAAAATGATCTCCTACCACTTTTCTGACAGATATCAGTCCGCCACAGAAGTGCTGCAAGACCTGAAAAAAATATCGCTAGCCTCCAAAAAACTTCCACATCTGCGATATTGTGCTGGAAATCCCCCCACCTGATATCATTGATGATTGGCTAATGGCCCCCCACCCCCACCCCCACCCCCACCCTTTAGGGTGGGGCTACACGAACAAAGCCCGCCTGCGCGTGCTAATCGGTATCCAAAACATCGTGATTATACTGAGAAATAACAACCGACAACTGACAACTGACAACTAACATAGGTAATTTTGTGGTGAGCATGATTGCTGATTTGAAGTCCGCTACGGTAGGAACCCTAGCTAGTCCTACTGTAAATTATGCTACGCGCCGTGCGGTTTTTCCCTTCACTGCTATAGTGGGGCAAGAAGATATGAAACTGGCGCTGCTGTTGAACGTGATTGACCCCAAGATCGGAGGGGTGATGATTATGGGAGATCGGGGTACTGGCAAGTCTACTACCATCCGGGCCCTCGCAGACCTGTTGCCAGAAATAGAAGTGGTCGCCGATAACCCCTTCAACAGCCATCCGGCGGATCCGGAACTGATGTCTGATGAAGTCAAGCAGCGGATAGAACAACATGAAGAAATTCCCGTGGTCCGTAAAAAGGTGATGATGGTAGACTTGCCTCTCGGGGCGACAGAGGATAGAGTCTGCGGTACGATCGATATTGAAAAGGCTCTTTCGGAGGGCGTCAAGGCTTTTGAACCGGGACTGCTGGCCAAAGCAAATCGCGGTATTCTTTACGTGGATGAGGTCAACCTCCTGGACGATCATTTAGTTGACGTGCTGCTAGATTCCGCCGCTAGTGGTTGGAATACTGTCGAACGGGAGGGAATTTCCGTGCGTCACCCGGCCAGTTTCGTGCTAGTGGGTTCTGGTAACCCCGAAGAAGGAGAACTGCGCCCTCAATTGCTCGATCGCTTTGGCATGCACGCGGAGATCCGGACTGTCAAAGATCCTGCTTTACGAGTGCAAATTGTCGAACAACGATCGGCTTTTGACCAAAATCCCCCGGAATTTATGAAAAAACACCGCGACACCCAAGCAGAACTGCAAAATCAATTGGTAACTGCTCGGAAACAGTTGCGGTCCGTTGAGATAGATTACGACTTGCGGGTGCAAATCTCCCAAGTTTGCTCTCAACTGGATGTGGATGGTTTGCGAGGCGATATTGTCACTAATCGTGCGGCCAAGGCTTTGGCAGCTTTTGAAGGACGCACAGAAGTTACAGTTGATGATATCGGGCGCGTGGTAACTCTCTGCTTGCGCCACCGACTGCGCAAAGATCCTTTGGAATCAATTGATTCTGGAACCAAGGTGCAAAAGGTATTTTGCCAGGTGTTTGACCTAGAAATACAAGAAAACGACAAGTAGTTGGGATCCCCTCGTTCCCAGGCTCAGCCTGGGAACGAAAATCTAGAGGCTCTGGCATACCAGAAAAATGTCAAAATGTAATTAGTTTTTAATGATTATTAACAAAAATTGAGGGTCAGTACCAGTCTACATTCTGGACCTGAGTTTCATGTGTTAAGATTCCGTCAGCGGATAAAATATCTTGATTGCTGGCCATAAGAGCTGGCGAGAGCCAAGATAACGAGTAACTTGGCTCTCCTGGGTTTATGGTGTAAATTGTATACTGGGATACAATTTAGGACAACAAAAAAGGCTGAAAGCCTCGATCTGGCGTATAGATAAGTTTTACTTATAATATTTATCAAAATGGTGAGGTACAGTAGCAGCAATGGGTAAACCAGTTGTAGATATCTTTCAGGCTGATAGTAGCAAAGCCGCTCTTAGAAACTTACCCAAAGTTGGACAAATCCAGCTCATTGCTGAACGTGGCCCTCATTTGGAGTTCTATTCCTGCTTCGACGCATCCGACCCGCCGAGGCAGATCGCGCTTTTCGATGCTCCACAGGCCGACGCGGGAGAGCTTCCCGCCTTCGCTAAATTAATCGCTGCGTTCCAATCGCGGTCTAGGAAAAATCCACAGTTAGGACAGATAAACGTTCTATCTCGCAACTTCAATTCTTTATGGATATGACCGCAATGGGAACAGGTTTTAGATGACGGATAGAACCTGTCAACTACCGTTAAGAAGCTACCGTACCATTGGCACTTGTACTCTAACTGCCGGCGAAACTCGTAAAAACCGCCATCCGCTATCGCTTGCGCCAAGCGATGATTTTTCATCATTCCGCTAACATTCAAGTCTTCAATTACAACCTCGCTGTGGTTTTTGGCGAGGTATGCAGTTAGCTTGTGAGTGGCATCGTTTCTTATGCAAGCAATGCGGTGGTGCGCTTTTTGCAGTTTTTTGATGGCCTGAACCCTAGCCCGAACCCTAGCCCGAACCCTAGCCCGAACCCTAGCCTTTCTGCGATTGTTGGAACCCTTGACCTTCCGACTGACAGACCTCTGCAAGCGGGCGATTTTACGCCTTTGCTTGCGATATGCCTTCACTGCGGGGAAGGTCTTGCCATCGCTTAAGGTTGCTAGGGTTTTGACGCCCAAATCTACTCCGACGCCTCCATGGGGATGCTCTACTGGCGAGGGTTCGACATCGACTTTGTAGGAAATAAACCACCGACCGGCTGATGGTTGCGTTACTGCTGGACTTGACCAATATTGGCGGTAGGTGTTTCTCGTAAGTTTTTACCCAGCCAATCCTGGGCAGCTTTATTCTGTTGCCCGAGATAAAGATAATTCCCTCTAGGTAAAAACTATCGTTGCGCCCTTTCTTCTTAAAGCGAGGAAATCCCCGGCCTTGAATGGTGAAGAAATTCTTTGTATTAAACTAAGCCAGCCTGTCACCAGGCCGACTCGTCTTCAAAACCGGACGTGAGACTTTCACCTCATCCGGCTCCTCAGTTTCGATATCCTGTAACCAGGTGCGGTCACCATGGCTGCCATCCTCCGCAGATTTGGCGTCATGGCAGTAATCATGTAGTAACTGTAGGTTCTTGTACCAATCCTTCCCTCCCAATGGGTCGGGGTCGAGCTGAGAGTCGCCTCTCAACCCTCCCTTTCGGAACCGGACTTGAAACTTTCACCGCATCCGGCTACTGGGTAATAGGCCCTTGTCCTGGGTAGCTTATGTTAGGGTTGCCCCCATTTAGCCTTGTGACCTGTTCGTTTATCCCTATTCTGGTTGTGAGTGGTGATGCCAGCAAACCTTTAGTATCACTATTTACTGGGCCGTTTTACCAGAAAGTCATAACCGAGTTCCCGTGGGAGCGGGTC
>JACOMV010000172.1 GCA_014324065.1 Hormoscilla sp. SP12CHS1
ACGGTTTAACTATTGACTCCAGTAGTGGGGCGATCGGTGGCACCCCTACTACTGGGGGCACTTTTCCCGTGACGGTAACGGTATCGGATACGGAGGAAAGCTATGTATCCGATGAATTTAATATTGACGTTCGACCGATTCTCGATGCCAATGATTATGCAGCCCTGAAGGCTCTCTATACCAGGACTTCTGGGGAGAATTGGAAGAACAATACAAGCTGGAATTTCAGCAGCACAACTCCCCCCATTGCTGATGTTGTTGACAAGTGGCATGGGGTGACAGTAGTAGGCTTACGGGTGACGGAAATCGAACTGAACGACAACGATCTGAGCGGTACGCTCCCCTCTGAGTTAGGCGACCTCAGCAATTTGTTTGAACTCTACCTGAACGACAACGATCTGAGCGGTACGCTCCCCTCTGAGTTAGGCGACCTCAGCAATTTGCAATACCTCTACCTGTACGACAACTCTCTGAGCGGTACGATCCCCAACAGTATCAACGCTTTGTCAGCAGACAAACGATTGGAAAACCCTCCCTATGTGGAAACTCAAATTACCAATCTCACGGTTAATTCCGGTGAGAACTTCAACCTCGATGTAAGCACTTACTTCGGCGACATCAACAACAACATTAGTAGTTACGGCGCCAATGGTTTGCCAAACGGTTTAACTATTGACTCCAGTAGTGGGGCGATCGGTGGCACCCCTACTACTGGGGGCACTTTTCCCGTGACGGTAACATCCGATGAATTTAATATTGACGTTCGACCGAATCGAAATGCAATATCCGATGAATTGGATATTGACGTTCGTCTCGATGCAGATGATTATGCAGCAGAGGGCTCACGGGTGACGGCAATCGATCTGAACAACAACTCTCTGAGCGGTATGCTCCCCTCTGAGTTAGGCGACCTCAGCAATTTGCAAAACCTCTCCCTGCACGACAACGACAACATTACTAGCTACAGCGCCGAGGATTTGCCAAACGGTTTAACCGTTGACTCCATTAATTTCGACATTGACGGCAATGGCGAAACAGATGCCTTGACAGATGGTATTGTGGTAATGCGTTATCTCTTCCAGTTTTCGGGCGACGCTTTAATTAACGGTGTAATTGGTGTAGGAGCAACCCGTACTACTGCCTTGGAGATTACCAATTACTTAGATATGGCGCGGGAGACAATGCTAGATGCAGATGGCAATGGGATGGCAGACGCGCTGACAGACGGCATAACGATAATGCGTTATCTGTTTGGCTTTGGAGGCAACACTGTAATTGATGAAGCACTTGGTCCAGATACCACCCGTACCACTGCTGCTGCAATTATAGACCACCTGCAATCCTTCGATATCGGGTTCTAATAGGCAGGCGATACCGAACTGCGCCAAAGAATAACTCCCATGCGATCGCCCCCCGGTCCCGTTCAGACCAGAAACAGGGGCGCGGTTTCTTTTATTTGACTTGTTTCTAGTCAGTTTACGCTAAACGAATCGCACTTCCAGCTTTTCTATGCGCTTGAGGTTAGGGGTCGAGCTGGGAATCACTTCCCAACCCTCCCATTCGGAACCGGACTCGCGATTTTCACCGCATCCGGCGACCCCCGCTAACGCCATTAACCCTTACAGCAGATGCTCAAATTCCGGGTCATTTTTCAGCATTGCCAGTACCTTTTTGATCTCTTGGGTGCGGTCTTTTTTCACTAGCAGGGTAACCTTGCCATCCCGCACTACTACCACATCGGACATGCCAATGGTAACAATAACTCCCTCGGCATCGGTGTCGTAGAGAATTGCTCCCTTGGTACCCATGCCCACATGCTCGGCTAACTCCAAGTTGGGCTTGTCCCCTTGCAGCAAGCGTGATAGGGCATTCCAGTCTCCCAAGTCATCCCAGCCAAAATCTGCTGGCAGCACGTAAGCGAGCGCCGTCTTCTCCATTAAAGCATAGTCTATCGAAATTTTGGGCAGCTCGCTGTATGCCCCTTCCCCACGCGATCGCAGCAAGGTGACGATCGCAGGAGCATGTTTGCTCATCTCCTCTAGCAGCACCCCAGCCCGGAAGATAAACATACCACTATTCCAGCTAAAACGACCTGTGGCAATAAACTCGGCGGCTGTCTTTTCATCTGGCTTTTCGGTAAACTGCTTTACCTTATATACAGGCAACCCGGCAAAAGTGCATGTCTGTTGACCTTGTTCGATATACCCGTAGCCCGTGGCCGGATATGCTGGCTTTACTCCCAAGGTGACAATGGCTGCTTCGTCATTCGAGGCGGCTAGCTGAGTTGCGGCATTGATGGTTTGGACAAAAGCTTCTCGGTCTGCGATCCAGTGGTCCGCCGGGAAAAACCCGATCGCCCGATCTTCCCCTTCACGCTGGGCGATCTTCAAAGTCGTCCAAGCCACTGCTGGTGCCGTATTCCGTCCTTCCGGTTCCGCTAGCAAGTTACTCTGGGGTAGTTGAGGTAGTTGTTGGAGTACCCCGTCTGCTAGTTGCTTGGAAGTAGATACCCACAAGCCTTCCCAGCCCCCGGCGATTTTTAATAGTCGGTCTGCGGTCTCTTGCAGCAGACTCTTACCGCTGCCATCCAAACTGAGAAACTGTTTGGGTCGATCTTTGCGGCTGAGAGGCCAAAAGCGTTCTCCTTTGCCACCGGCGAGGATAACTGGGATTAAGGTTCTGTTCATTCTCTGCTCTGTGCTCGCCTACTGTTTTCTATCCTACATGATTTCGATGGTTTGAGAATTGCTCGCGTGAGAATTGTTCATTGAGAATTGTTGATTCTTCGCTGTCAGCCCGCCGGGGGTTTGAACGGCGGGTTATCGGACACTCAATACTTTGCGGGGCGACAGCGGGAATGCGATTTTTCCTAATGAGAACGATAATTACATTGAGAGATTCTCCCAGGGCGCTAAAGATTTATAAGACATAACCCAACTCACCGTCATTAGGATGGGGGAACGGTATCAATTAAGGTGGCAAACTCGCCTTTTTTTAGCTGATATTCCGGTAATTCACGGTTTAATGAAACGCGCTTATAGTTCAATTATTTTTCTTTTTTTGTTTGAGAGTAATCAATTTAAATTTGTCATCTATTGTACGCTTTAACCAGATAGTAATTACCGATAGATTAATTTCATTAACCCCAATAATTTTCCCTTCAACACGATGTTCCGTATTCATTGGTAGCATCTTCAATTGCTTCTGCTGTATCTGCTAATTGACGGATGGCGACCTTGTTGGGGGTTGTCTTGGGTGAACTTGGGCTAGAAATTTTGATTTATCATCTTCTTCTCTATGTTTGTTGCGAAAGGACAAGCTTGGATGATTTCTGGTACTGCTGGGGTCTCTACTATAATTAACCAGTCTGTTTCGACGATCGCCCTCACTGTAATGTCAGTTTCCCCATATTGTTTAATTTCCCTCTCTCTACCGCCGCAGGCACGACTATCTCTGCGTTCACAACCTCTCGTAATAAATCGAGCAAGCCTGCATTGCTCAATAATATTAAAGGTGAGGCGTTGATTGCTGGACGTTCAGGCACGTTCTAACTCCCGTTTCAGATCGTCGAAGTCTACCACAAACACATCGACTTTTTCTCGGGCCAGTGCCTCTAGAAACTCCTTGCGGTTTAACCCAGCAATTTGGGCGGCTCTGCCTTGGGATATTTCCGTGCGAGAATACCGCATTGGACGGCGTCCAGCAGGATACAGCGATGTCTCCTGTGTGCCGTATGGACCCTGGGACAAGAGTTCTGGCGGCGTGAATATGCTGAATTTAAAAGTTGAATCAAAGGTCTTGAGCGGGTGATACCACGGCTTTGAGCTTGGCAGAAAAATCAGAATCTGCTGGAGTAAATTGGCTAATCGGCTCAGACTTAGAGTTAGAGTTAGACTTAGAGCCTCCCGGCTGGGTGTTGCTTGTGGGTTCGAGATTGTTGGTTTCTCTCTGTCGGGCAGCCAATTCTTTTAAATTCAGCGTCGCTGCCCGATCGCGCAGCGTGCGCGCAGCGCATTCGCCAGTACTGTCTGGCGACTTGGAGGGTGGTTCAGTTGATGAATCTTGATGAGCATATACCTCGGCTGGAGTAGTTTCTGCCGGTAGGTCGGCCAACTGCTCGCTGGAGTTTTCTGGCTCTATCAGATCTAAAGGCATCCTGCTGCAAACAATGCGTTCAAATTCCAGGTTGAAATGACAGACTGGCTGACCCCGCCGATGCCACAAGGCTAAGATTTGCTCAACCGAAATAGCTTTGTAGCGTCCTTGATACAGTGCCTCAATCACAGCTAAGCGTACCCACCCCGACTGACCTGTACTTCCGAGGCGCTTGATTAATCTACTGACACTTTCGCCACATAGCTCAAAGCTATAATGAATCAGCAGGGCAGCGGCTTCGGTTAAGGCCTTTGAGGTTGCCACTGGTATATCCCACTTGTTTTGACATGCTATTTTTGCATCTTTTGAGGTTATAGCCTCGCCCCACAAGATGTCTATTGGTGCCAATTGGGATAGTTTCGTAGCTACTTTTGTCATGCCTTATACCATTGCCGATACCTTGTCAGTTGTCAGTTGTCAGTTATCAGTTGTGAATTGTCAGGGCGTTGCCGGGATGATAGTGGTTATTAATTGTTGATTGTTGACTGTTGATTTTATATTCATAAATTTTCATATATTTATATCTTGCCAAATTCTCTTCAATTCTCTATTTTCAATTCTCTATTTTCAATTCTCTATTTTCAACATCACCATCTCCTGAACGCACTTGCGATTCAGAAAAAGATTCGGTGCTGCCAGTGCTGCTAAAGTTACTGATGCGGAAGTTGAAGGCACCAAGCCCTAGCACTGGATTGTAGCGCAAGCTCATTCCGTAGGTGCGGCGGCTGTATTCCAAGGTGTAGTCGGTACTCAGACCTTCACTATTATCCAAATTGATCTTCGTTCGCACCCCCAACCGAAATGGCCCATAAATCTGCTGGGTGAGTTGGGCCGTGAGGACTCTGACGTCTGCAATTCGATCGAACTTAAAGGGCGATTCACCATTGCGGATAAATTGAGAGTACACCAGACTAAAGCCAGTATAGTCAAACCAGGGACGGGAGAAATGACCCAATTGTCCTTGCAGTCCAATAGAGCCCTTGAGGGAGGATTGGTTTTCACCATTACTGTAGGTACTGGTGGTGCCCACAATTCGAGAAATCAACTGGATGTATGGCACCACTGGTGTTGGCGTGTATCTCAATCCTGCTTCAGCCGTTGCCGGTAGGGCCTCTCCCTGCCAGAGAATAAAATCTCGGTTCAGGGTCGCACTGGTTTGAAAGCGATTTAAGGTGACATTCTCTTCCGGAATGCGCGCAGCGCACGCTGTGCGATCGAAGGGGTCGTCAATCGAGCGGCGGCGGTCCGTCTTGGCCTTCACCTCCTGATAGCCAATTTGATAGTTGAAATTAATGCCAGTATCTCCTAACTGGATCGCTGGCGATGTCAGGACCGCACCGATACTCCTTTGCACGGTTTGATATCCCAGGGAGCCGTTGAACAGCCGATCGCGATAGCTATATTCTCCTGTCAGGGTATAGTCCTTGATGGACTGAGACACCCGCAGACTTGCACGGGCTGTATCTCCGACATCGTCAAAACCTACAAAAGCAGCCTTTGAGCGCAATAAAGTAGTGCTCGTTAGCCTCATGTTCAGATCCGCTTTTAGTCCATAGATGCTCAGGTCGTTGAATTTTCCCTCTTTGAGCGCCCTGTCGAGATAAAACTGCGGTGTCAAGCTCAAAGATATTTTATCCGTGGCGATCGGCTTAAACCTGCGCTCTACGAACAACCCTCCCCGGTCACGATCATCAAAACGGAAGCTTACTATTGCTGGTTCTCTGTCTCTGCGGTCGATCAGCAATCTATCTCGCAATAGGGACACAGACAGACGTTGATCGAACACCAAGCGGGCTTTGCTTGTCCTCACCTCATCTTGTAAAGCTGAGAGCCTAGTGAGAGTGGCTCTATTTGCTCTCACTTCTACTTCCGGTGGTGAAAACGGGTCATTAGTGAAGCGAATATTAGTAGCTTTCCATCCCGCAGGCGTGAAGTCAATCTGTTCCGCCTCAAACCGCAAGCGCCTGATCCCCCCCCCTGCTTCCGGGATGTTGCCATCACCACCGATACTCACCCCACCAGTCACTATGACATTTTCCGGGGATCGATCTGCCCCCAGGGGTTCGCCTACTGTTCCTGTTGCTACTGTCGTGGCATCCAAAGAAGTCGTCCCATTACCGGACAGGTCTTCCGAGGTTGTGGGCACAAAAATCGAGCCTCTCGCCGCCGATATCACCCCAGTTCCCTGTACAAAGTTGTACTCAAAGCGTTCTCCTAGTAATAGCTGCTCTCCTGTGAGCAGGGACACGTTTCCCTGTGCCACTGCTATTCTATTTACCAAATTCACTTGCAGCCAAGCCGCCTGAAGCAGAGCATTTCCAAACCTCATCTGGACATTCCCGGAAGCTATAAATACTTGCCGTCTGGTGTCGTATTCTTGCCGGTCTGCTGTTAATTGAATTAGGGATTGCTGGAGTTCGGGAGCGATCGCCTCCTGGGGAGCGGATGGCCCTGTCTCCCGGTCCAACGGGTCGGGCGCAGCCGGGGCCTGCGCAGTCGTATCATTCCTTGTTACCTCCGGCAGCTGCCTTGCTTGTCCTGCAGCCGATTTAATTGGTAAGCCCACTGTCATTGGTGGTCCTAGCAGTTTTGCCGATGCTGCTGGTGCCACAGTCAGCCACACATATTTTACCGCCGGTTCCCTTATAGACTCTGGCGGTAAGCTGTAGACTATAGGAGGCTGTTCCGGCGGCGGTACTGGGGGGTAGGGCATAGTTCTACAAATTCCAAAACACAGCCCCAGACCGATGCAACTCGGAGCGCGCAGCAGCGTAAGCGTGCGACTCCGGAGCGCTAGCTGGTGGCAGCTTTTCGGCGCACTGGTGTACGCCGCCCTTACTCATACTTACCTTGGTGTGGGTGAAAATGAGGGTGCCGCTAGTTTACTCCATATCCTGCCGTCCGGGGTTGCGGGAGGGATCGTTGGACAAAAAGCCAAACACGAATAAACCCACGAAGAAGAGCACAACGATGTTAACAACGATTTTCAGAGTCAGCATAGGGATGTTTCCAAAAGACCATAATTCTTATCATACCGAAAATTTGCCCCATTGCTACTGTCCCCGAAACCATTTCCATATCCCGATCGCCCGCTCTTCCAACCACAGGATACCCCTGTCTAGCCATGCTAATATCTTCTCTAGGGGGTGCTTTACATAGCCGTTGGGAGTGGCAGCGGTTTCTATCCAGTCCGGTGTCAGCTCTATATATATGTTATCCCCGGGAGCCTGCTGGTCCGGTGTCCAGCCCGAAGTTATCGCCACCATGCTTCCGACTGACTCTGCTGTTGCAGCCCCTGACCGTTGTGCTACAGCTTGTTTCCTCCCCTTTTCTGCTAGGGTGCCAAATACATCGCTCCAGCTTACCCAGTCGGAAACTTCAACTTGTGAACTGCTTTGGGCTTCTCTGGAAAATGTCTGAGGTTGGGCAACTGCTTGCTCTGGCCGCCGCAGGATGCGCAATATATGATTTTTTACTGACTTGCCCACGAGAGGCGTGAGCGCCTTTTCTGCTCCTGTTAATCTCCGTTCGCGTAGGACCGGTAACCTTGTAGCGGAGGGTTCCCGGAGCGTGCGTGCATCGCTGCTGCTCTTTTCGGATCCACTCTTCTTACTTCCTGTCAGTTGCTGCACCTGTTCGTCAGCTGTTCCTGGCAGGTTTTTGTCACCTCTCTTGTTGCCAAAAAAGTACGCGATCGCCGCTCCGATATGGGCGAAAATATTCTGTTTTTCCCTAGTCTTACCATCTGTTACTTCCGACGCCTGAGAGTTACACAGTGCCTTCACCTCGGAGCGATACAACTCAGCCTGGTTCCCAGTCGATCTCTGCGAAGCCTCTTGTTGATTATTATCGCGTAACAACTGCGAATAATACTGGATACGTCTCACCTGATTTTTTATTCCTTCCCATCCTGATCGCGTAGCGTGCGCGCAGCGCATTCGCCCCTCTGAGAAAGGCAGTTCCGTTCGCGCTAGGGTGGCGCCAGCCATGCCCTTCCCTGTTAGTTGCTTCACATCTACTGAGTCTGAATCAGCTGACAGGTGCTTGTCACCTCTCTTGTTGCCAAAAAAGTAAGCGATCGCTGATATAATCAGGGCGAAAATATTCTGGTTTTCCCGATCACTACCATCTGTTACTGACTCTGTCTGGCTTGGAGTCTCTGTTCTTTCCCTTGTTTTACCCTCTATTTCTCTCGAACTTTCCCGTATTATCGATATCTGACATTCCAGATATGCTATGAAGCTATCTAGCTTGCTCAAATAAGCGATCGCTTCTGGTTCCCCTTGCGCGAGTTCCCTGCTTGGCTGATGTACTAAACTTGATTCACCACAAAGGTCGATCGCCCGCGCCACTGTTCCTTTCTGTTCCCAGGCCATTACTTGCCCTAAAAGGCGAATCGGTAGTAAGGTAGTTTTGCTAGCAGCTAACTTCCCCCAGGTTGGAGGTCTTTTGCCCATAGCCAGCTGCCGCAGGTAACGCCGATATTTAGCCAGTTGCCAAATAATTAATTGCTGTAGTTCTTTCTGCTGCTGCTGAGTGAATATATCTAGTTCCTGATTGTCCGCTGTGACTAAGATGAGATTTTTGCTTGTCAACTCTGTAGCGACGCCCCGAATCACTTGTCCTTTATACCCGCCCCTTGGATCGGCTCGTCTCGGGGTGGCCGGAGGCAGGCTGTCGGCTTTCTCTTGTTGCTTCCTCATGACCAAAGGAGTATTGTTGACAATCAAATCCCAATGCTGGGGTACATTTGGCTTCGGCGACTGCAGTCCGACAACGTCAGGGGTTAATACTAACTCCCCTTCTTCAGGAAGCACTGCTAGCAGCACTTCCTGAATGGGCCTGTCCACATCGGGGGCCTCCTCTCGTAATTGCGGTAATTGTGATTTTACTGCTTGTCCCAGCTGTCTGAAGGCTAGTCTGGTTGTTTGCAATAACAGGTAGACTGGGTAAATCACTACCTGCGCGGCCCAGGACACTGCTACCTTCATCTGTCGGATCGCCCGAGCGCCCTTCTCTACTAACCAGCGATATTGGGGCACCAGCAAGTTTAATAATCTGCTTTGATAAGGACCATTGTCAGACATAATATTTTCTTATTTATTAAGAGTGGTTCGCGGTAGGAGCCATGAACCAAAACCATTTGCCTGATTTTACCTATATATTTAACTCAAGTTGCCACCTATAAAAATTTTTACGTCCCAGACAGCCATTTTTGGTAAATTTCTCGGCAAAAATGCCATTTTGGGGTAAATCACAAGGCAATTTTGGCCAATTTTGGCTAATTTTGGTTTTGAGGTTCTATAGGTGTTATATATTTACTCTACATCCATCACTCCTCTTTTTTCTTCAGCATTCAACTGTCAGTTGTCAGTGGTTAGTTGTCAGTTGCTCCGGACGTCTCGCCTGGGAGCAGGTTTTTCCTTAACGCCGTGCCGCACTGCGCTAAAAACCTGGTTTCTGGGCTAGTTTCTGGGCTACTGGTGCTCTTGAGATGCTGCCTTGGCCTAACAGGGAGCATCTTAGACTTCGGACTACCCTTCTCCGCTTGTTGCGCTCGCCTCGTCTACACTGGAAGACGCCGCTTCCTCTCCAGGCGCTTCCGCAGCTTCAGGTGCCGGTTCTTGGGTTGTTTCAGTAGTGACAGGACCTTCTTCAATGTTTAGTAAATTTCCCAAATCTACACCATCGCAGGCCACGAGTGTCAATGCCATAACTCCAGCTCCCGTTCATAGAGGGAGCCCAGCAACTCTTTGACGATTTGGACGACGAGACCGCGCACCCAGCCTCGCTGTGTCTCCTGGTCGGGAGATGTCCCTCACAGTTGAATTTTTCCATTGCCTCCTACAAGCGGCTTGCGCTCAATGAACATATGCATGAACTTATTTATTTATTTCCTTGTTTGACTTGGAGCCAACGAAAGATTAAATCACCCCCGAACTGCCAGACGCTGCTTGCCTACGGGGCTATAGCCTCCTGATTCTGTCCGGAGTGTTGATTCTAACGATGATGCAAATTATTTTGGGGCAGATTTTCTGCTTTTTCACCTGAGTATTTTTACTCAGGTTCTAGACTTTGGCAAGAGGTCTAATACTAATAAGTAGTCGTGCAAAATTATTTTTATATCGAATATGACTGTAACGCTTGCGAGGTGGCGATCTCATATAAAATTAATTTTGTATAAGTACTTACGCTGACTGTGTGCGCATTTTGCACCAAGCGTGGAGCGCCTTTTCGCTTGTTTGTAGTTACGACACTTGCAGGGATTCGTTTGTTCTAACCATAGGCTTCTTTCCTAGCGGCATCGCCCTTTCCTACATTTAGTCCTCGGGAAGCACCACGATGATGTTATTCTGTAGCACCTCACGCGGTCACTCCCGTACCTGGAGGAGGGGAATTGAACCCCCATGAATCCTGAGTTACTGACACAAGTCCAGCCCGACTGTCGCTATATTTCAGCTTACGCCGGAACAATTCGCACAACCCAACCTACAACTAAACCTTGCGGTCAAGAACATATTATCCCCATTTGTCAACTGCGACACAAAGCCGCCTTGCGACTATCAAACACCTTCACGACTCCGTTAATCACCACTTGGAGCACGTGAGGGTCGCAACCAGAGATAAAATCCTCAGCAGAAATATTGCCCTTAAAGAAATCCTTTGCCCACTTCAACTGGTAGAGAATCTCGTCAAACCCCTGATATTTGACCATAAACGTTGTTAAGGGTGAGTTTTTAATATCGTAAGTTGAGCTTTTGGTTCGTCCCACTTCCAACAACTTCAACACCTCACATTCAATCTCAGTTTTCGGTTCATAGTGCTTCTCAATTATTGGCAGCATATCTGACAACGGATCTCCCGATCCTTCCTCGGGCAATCCTCCCGCTACCATAGTCAAAAGGAGAATATCATGCCCAAACCGTAGAGACAGAGCCTCCAGAATGGCGATCGATGCCAGTTTGCTTCCCAGGTAAATCCTCCCTATTTCAATATTCTGCTTTGAGTTCGCCAGCAGACTACGGTAATCGCGATCGTTTGGCTCTCCGTCGAACTGATTAAAAACCAGTTCCGGTTTCATAAAATGCATAAACCCTTCCATCTTTTGCAGGGCCATGCGGTACTCATGCACTGTGTAGGTGGTTGAGTTCTTGAGATTGTGGTTGGTTTCCAGTAACAAACTCCAGGTATTATCCATAAAATGGACAGCACTCGGATGACCAAAACCCCCGACATCCCGGTTCGATAATCGCACTGCCTGCCTCACCGCTGACCGCATTTGGGTATCTGTCAACTTCAGGTCAAACTTACTATTGGTTGACTGCAACCGCCCGTATAGGCCCTCGCTAGGGGTTAAACCTTCGGGCGACCTTCCGAGGAAGGCTTCGATACAAGTCACGATCTGAACTAATATCTCAGGTTTGACAAACCCTTCCAACACCTTTGCAGCCACAAGAGCACTGAGAAATTCATTTTGCCCTGCCATCGGAGACAGCACCTGACCTGGAGCCAAACCAAAGACAGACATCACCATCTCGAACATCAAATCCCTGGGCAATTCAGTTGACTCTAGAATCACTAGCTGTTCCCCCACCTGCCTGATAAAAGGCGCAATGTAGTAGGTGAGGTTGAAGTTTATACTCCGATCTACTTGCACGTAGACGACATCATGAAACAATGCTGCCAATACCTCAATGGCATTTTCAGACCCACCCACCGCAAAAATGTGCCCGGGAGTATGAAAACAGCGCCAAGGGCCAGTCATTGTTTGGACAATGATGTCGGCTATTTTGCCAAGTTCCGCCTCCGCGACTTCCACCTGTAGCTGATCTGTCGCCCAGATTAGCTTCTCTAAGCATTGTTTATGATCCTGTTCGAGATCCATCAATCACTCTCCACCTTCACTTGACCTAATCGATATTTGGCGTTGCACAACTCCGGGATGATTTGGGTTGAAAATTTAAAATTGTGAATGGTCAATTGAAATAGTTATAAATGTTCATAAATATACAAATTTAGCTTTTCAATTTTCCTCGTTCCCTGGGGACCGCCTGGGAACGGCAATTTGCAACCATTGACTGCTATCATCCCAAAAATGTGCAACGCCCGATATTTTACTATGTACAGAGATCTCACCTTACGTGGACATAGTTTGCTGTCGGGCAGCTTTCATCAATAGTCCGGACCGTTTTGAGAATAATTTTTATAATTCACTATGTAACATATGATAATACACTTCTGTCTACGACAGCCAGCCAGGAAAAGGAGTTTGTCTCCAAGCTATCCACCCGCTCCGAGTACGAAGCGTGCGCTTACCCTGAAAATTAAGCGACACGCTCATCTGCTGGAATTTCGATCGAAAAGTTGGCCGCTGAAATATTTATCCAGTAAGGGCTTGAGAAACTATGGGTTGCACAACAACTCACAGGTGACAAGTGTCAAAATTTTTGGCAAAATAAGGTTTTGGGGGAAATTACAAGGCGATCGACGGTAATTTGGGTGAATATGGGTATGGATGCACGAGCTTCTGTAGATAGGAACTAAACCTATAAGTAATCCTTATAAAATCGGCTCTATTTAGGCGAAACTAAATTCATCTATAATCCCCCTCCCTGAGACTTTTGCAAGAGGTCTATTAGCCCATTACTGATATCGTACCATAAACGACTGCGACATACAAGGGAGACCTAATGGTTTCGAGAAATGATACCATTTTTTTATAAGTTTCTGGTAGAACACCAAACAATCGTTGAAAATCAAAGGGTTTTAGTTTGTGGGCCTGTTCTTCATTCATAAGTAATCATTATCATTTGCGCTTACTAACTACCTATTATAGCCTAACCTGTCAAAAAAATCTGAGTATTTTTACTCAGATACTATACTTATGCAAGAGGTCTATTGAGTTTTTTGCCTTGACTAACGAGCAAAAAACCTCAAGACCGAGGTATTAACCTTGATTTATAAGGAAAATTACCTCAATTGAGATTTCCTCACCTTGACTTTTGAGGTGAATTACGTCATACTATTTGGGTTACCGTTGAGCAGAAGTCGCCTCAGCAGGTTTAGGTGTAGTCACGCCCATGCGAATTTCCGAGCAAAAGGAGGTGACATGGAAACCGCTAGCGGGTATGCTTGTGCTGGTGCGGAACCGCAAATTGTCAGAGGCAAACCACAGGCGCTCTTCTATGTGCGCGGTTTCAGAGGAGATAGTTAGTGTTAAGACTTGGTCACTGCCCATGAGGTAACGTCCTGTCCCTAGGTCTTGGTCAGGGGAGTTTCCCGAACGCAGTAATTTGCCGCTGGTGCGCGATCCTCCATCGGCCACTGCGACCAAAACGGTGGCACCGCTATGTTTTTTGGCCTGCTGTCCGATGGTACCATCCCAGGTGACGCGAGTACCGCACAAGGCTAGTCCGGGGTCAATTTGGTATTTTTGGCAGAGTTTGCTCAAGTCTGGGTCGGTCTGGGGGAGGAAATCGATGACCAAATTTGATTTGCCGATCTCTAAGTCGGTGCTAGCCAGATGGTGAACAGTGCGTTGGGAAAACCATTTGCCTGCACTGAGTTGGAAAAATTCTGTTATATCCATCAATTACTTGTATCGCGCCAATATTTCTTAGAATATCTTATTTGGGAAGTCCCAGAGGAACTATAATCATTACCTACTAAGATCGAGAGATTTAAGAGCATGACTGAATCAGATCGGATTCCTTATCTACTGCGAGCAACTCGTGGCGAACGGCTATCCCGTCCGCCGGTGTGGATGATGCGGCAGGCGGGTCGCTATATGAAGGTGTACCGAGACTTGCGGGATAAGTATCCCAGCTTCCGCGATCGCTCGGAAAATGCGGATCTGGCGATCGAGATTTCCCTGCAACCCTATCACGCGTTCCAGCCGGATGGGGTGATTATGTTCTCGGATATTCTCACACCGCTGCCGGGGATGGGCATTCCTTTTGACATTATCGAAAGTAAAGGTCCGGTAATCGACCCGCCCATTCGCAGTATAGAACAGATCCAGCAATTGCATCCCCTGGAACCGGCAGAATCTCTGCCCTTCATCCGGGATATTTTACAGGCATTGCGTCAGGAAGTGGGCAATAAGGCAGCGGTGCTGGGTTTTGTGGGTGCGCCTTGGACTTTGGCCGCTTACGCGATCGAGGGCAAAACCTCGAAAAACTATAGCAATATTAAAGGGATGGCTTTTAGCGAACCCGCGATGTTGCATCTATTTCTGGAGAAACTGGCAGACGCGATCGCGACTTATATCTGCTATCAGATAGAAAGCGGTGCCCAGGTGGTGCAAATGTTTGACTCTTGGGCAGGTCATCTGAGTCCCCAAGATTATGAAATATTTGCTTTACCATATCACAAAAAGGTTGTCGAGCAAGTGAAAAAAGTCTATCCCGATACGCCATTAATATTGTACATTAGTGGTAGCGCTGGAGTGTTGGAACTGATGGCCAAATCTGGTGTAGATATGGTGAGTGTGGACTGGACAGTGGATATAGCTGACGCTAGGAAGAGGCTGGGTGCGAACATGAAAGTACAGGGAAATGTAGACCCGGGTGCTTTGTTTGGTTCTCAAGAGTTTATTCGCGATCGCATTCTGGATACGATTAAGAAAGCTGGCGACAAAGGTCATATTCTCAACTTGGGTCACGGGATCTTGCCAGGGACTCCCGAGGAGAATGCGAAGTTCTTCTTTGAAACTGCTAAACAAGTAAATCGGCTACTAGCTGTTGCTTAGATAAAAAAGGCAGTTCGTAGTAAATATTTTAGTCTCGATTTGGCAGGAGGACTAAAGTCCTCACTACAAACACCTAATGACTACTAAGCGGATTTTTATGACAGGTGCTAGTGGCTGTATTGGTCACTATATAGCGCAATCTATGATTCAGGAAACGGAGTACGATTTGTACTTACTAGTGCGGAATCAGGAGAAACTACAGTTTGACTATAAGCACCCATGCGTGACGATTTTGCAGGCAGATATGCGAGAAATTGATCGATTTAGAGACATCCTGGAGACGATCGATGTGGCAGTTTTAGTCGCAACGGCTTGGGGTGGCCCGCAAGAGGTGTTTGAGGTGAATGTAGCTAAAACTGTTCAACTGGTGCAGTTGCTGAACCCGAATGTCTGTCAGCAGGCGATCTATTTCTCTACGGCTAGCATTTTGGACAGCAATAATCAATTGCTTCAAGAAGCTTATGAGTTGGGAACTGATTACATTCGTTCTAAGTATGACTGTTATCGGGAGTTGTCGAAACTGTCGATCGCACCTCCCATTACGGTCCTGTTTCCAACTTTGGTCTTTGGTGGGGGCGACGATCAACCCTATTCCCACCTGTCAGCGGATCTGCCAGAGATTGTAAAATGGATTGACTTGGTGCGCTTTTCCCAAGCTGATGGTAGTTTCCACTTCATTCACGGGCGTGATATCGCTACTGTGGTACGTTATCTGATCGATTATCCCCCAACCCCCACCCCAACCCCCACCCCAGCCACCGTCCCCACCCCCACCCTAAAGGGTGGGACTACAGGAACAAAGCCCGCCTGCGCGGGCTATAATGGGAGGATGGGGGAAAAGTCACCTATAAGTCGTCAATTGGTATTAGGAAATGAGCCGATCGCTGTTAACGAGGCAGTAGCAGAGATTTGTCAGTATCTGGAGAAAAGGATTTATTTTCGTCTGCCTCTGTATATCTGGCTGGCTGATTTGTTAATATTATTGTTGCGAGCGATCGGGGTAAAGATTGAAATCGCCCCCTGGGACAAGTTCTGTATGCGAAGAAGGCATTTCACTTACAAGGATGCAGTTAATCCTGCTACCTTGGGACTGCCAAGTTACTGCCCGACGCTGAGTGATGTCCTGAAAATTAGCGGCATTTGACCGGTGGCCAGTGACCAGTGACCACAAACCCAGGGGCGACCATAGCCAAATCACTGCATCTTGACGACTACCAGCGGGGGTAGTGATAAATATGTAGTGACGTTGGCGATCGAGACTTACTTGGATAATAGTCCGGAGCCTGTTTGATTAATCACCACCACCATTCAAATTTTCCATTACTTCTCCAAATACTTTTAGAGCAAAGTCAGGATTGTTCCACATGTAACGATGCAGAACAGACATCATCCGTTTATATTTCTTAAGGAGTTCCTTGGAAATTTTCTTGTCTTCTGCTATAAATCTGTAAGCCAAACATTTCAACTCAAATTCATCTAATTCTAGATGATGCGCTAAAGACTCGATAACTTTTTCGCTAGGAGGCAAATCGTAATCATGCTCTAACTTGGACACGTAGGTATGGCTCACAATATTGAAATTGAAATGAAGCTAGTAGGCTGGGATAAAAAGAAGGAAAAAGATTATCTCCAACAGTTTTATGGCCAACCGGAAAGGTCTCTATTAAGTAAAAAGGAGTTATCAGATTTTTGGCACTATCTGCAAAGTTACCATCAAACTACCCAGGAAATGAAGCGTTTGGGCTGGACTGAAAATCAGGGACGAGAACATCTCGAACTTACCTACAACCAGCGCTCGCGAGCACTCCTTAGTTATGAGCAGTTACAGGAATTCCAAGAATACCTGCAATCTCAATAGTTTGTAGTTCGTAGTAGTTCGTAGTTAATAATACCGAACTACGAACTACGAACTACGAACTTAGTCGATTACTTTTGTAGAGACTATAGAGGAGACTGTAGAGACTGTAGAGACTGTGGAGAGTAATATGGAGACTGTAGATGTTCCTCACATCCCAGGTGGCGATCGCAATTCACCAACCGCTGCGCTCACTGACCGGGCCCCAAGTGACGATCTGGCCCCAAGTAACGGTCGGGTTCCAAGTGTAGATTCCCACGCTTCAAGTGGCGATCGGGATGTAGAGGTTCCCCCAACTGATCGCCTAATCGCCGGTACGAGGACAGTGGAGAGTACAGAGTGCGATCGCCCAATCCAGACAGTAGAGACAGTAGAGATAGTAGAGAGTAGAGAGTGCGATTCGTTCAGGCAATAGCTTAGAACCAGTGAAAGCTTGGTTGGTTTCATTAGCCAATAACTTTGGTACT
>JACOMV010000173.1:0-14468 GCA_014324065.1 Hormoscilla sp. SP12CHS1
AGTATCACAGTTAGCTGGTTTATGATTCCAGGCGTGGCGTTCCGTATTTCTACGTTAGACCACAACAAATCGCACGACTTACTCAAACATTATAGATCGCTTAGACTCTTTTTTTATAGTCTCTGATACATTTTTTATTTTTTTTATTTTTTATAAGGGTAAGGGGGAAAGTTTGGGAGGAGGAAGTGGAGGGTTCTCTCGTTCTCTAGCAATCTGCGGCTCTACCTCTTGTGAGCGCGTGATTTCTGGGACCCCCCAGAGGGGGACGATAGGAGTCATGAAGCCTTGAAACCCGGTTTTTTGTCAAAACCGGGTTTCAAGGCGATCGCCTTTTCTGTCAAAGGATAGGGACGATAGGGACTCCCTTAGAATAGTCTGACTTGTACAGGAACGAAATTGCCATCGTCCATTAGCAGGTCGGGTGTCACCTCGAAAACGACGCCTAAGATGTCATTCGACGTCGTATTGATGGCCGTGCTGTCTGCAGTGAAAGTCTGACCTCCGAATTCTATGGTAATCTGTCTTTGCTCCAGAAGCAGGTCATCGAAGGTTAACCCATCTGTGAGTCCGATCGCATCAATACCCACCTGGTAGGCCAAGATCAAATCTGCCTGATTAACGTCAGTGGTTCCTGCATCACTTGGCAGTACGAAGACATCCCTGCCAGTACCACCTTCGAGGAAATCTTGACCTAGTCCGCCGTTGATGGTATCTTTGCCATCATTGCCGAAAAGAGTGTCATCTCCTTCATTACCATAGAGAATGTCATTACCCTCGGCACCAAAGAGACTATCAGCACCTAGACCGCCTTCTAGCAAGTCAGCACCTCCGCCGCTGAAGAGCAAATCATCCCCCGCCAGACCATCAATGCGATCGCTAACAATGGTGCCCACCAGAGTATCATCCTCGTCAGTTCCCTCGATCTCAATCACGTTCGGTGCTGGCGTAACCGTAGTGTCTTCTATAACTAGGTTGTTTGTTTCGTCGCTTTCGGCGATCGCATTGTCCGGGTCCACCACAGCCGTGTTATTGACCGCGATCGGGAATGGGCCCGTAGTGGGAGCCATGCCCGCGATCGTCAGCACCGCGCTTTCTCCAGCCTCCAGGCTACCACCAGAGAAGGTAACCACATTACCCGTTTGGCTGACAGTGAAGTCACCACCATCTACATCAGTCGCAATGAAACTAAAGGGCAAAGCATCCTCTACTACGATATCCGTTGCCGCCCCATCTCCCTCATTGGTCACCGTCAGGGCATAAGTCAGGGGATTATTTTCTGTGACTTGGTCTGGCGCGTCAGCGATGCTAACTGTCAGATCTGGTTCGCCACCCTCATCTATAATCGTAATGGTTGCTGATTCTGACTCAAACTCGAAGTCCGGTGATGTCGAGGAAGCAGAGAAATTGACTGTCGTGTCAGTCGTCTCAGACATGGATAAGGTCGTGAAGTTGGCCGCGTACAGAGTTACTGGCAGAGTCGAGGAGTCATCTGGCCAACTGCCCCCAGTAATATCAGCCCAACTAACGAGAACAAAACGGTCCGTATCCGGATCGGAATCAAAATCTTCAGTATCTTCCTGGGGATCCCCTGCTGCGATCAGATCGTCGGGTAAAACCCCATCGAGACGATCAAAACTCAGCTTACTTGAGTCCCAATGCAGTCGCAGTCCCAGTTCCGACGTTTCCGAGAAAGCCGGGTCTGTAGAATATTGGACATCAATGCTGACGCTTTCATTGGCTGCTACTTCCTGCTCTTCTGGCACTGGCGTAACTATTTGAGTACCACCAATTGGAGGAGGTGCGTCATTGTCGGCAATAGTCACAGTTGCCACAGTTTCAGCACCCAAGTCATAGTCATCTGCATCAACTATGGTCAATTGTACTGTCTCCGGACCTTCTACTTCATCATCATCAACGGGAGTAATGGTAATGTCTACCGATGTGTCACCGGCTGCAATAGTAGCGGTGCCTGTCAGTTCTGAGCTATAGTCTGCGGCCTCAGCAGAACCAGCCCTGCTGTATTCTACTGTCAGAGCATCTGTTGTGTTTCCTGTACGGGTGATGGTGAATGTGCCTGGGTCTTCACGTTCTTCAGCAGCGTCATCGTCCGTTGCCGCGATCGTGACTATTGCTAGAGGTAAGACTTCTCCTCCCTGGATAATTATAGGAGTGGGAACTAAATCGAAACCCGGTGCTGTGGATGAGGCCGTAAAATTAAGCGTTGTCGTGTCCGCAAAATCCGGTGATGTCGAGAAGTTTGCCCTGTAGAGTACCACTGGCAGAGTCGAGGGGTCATTTGGCCAAGTTCCAGTAATATCTACCCAACTAACGATAATCATCCTGTCCGTGGTCTCATCGCCATCCAAGTTATCTGTATCATCCTCTGGCGTCCCTTCTGCCAACAAATCATCAGGGAAAACATTCTCCAGACTATCGAAAGTCAGCTGAATTGAGTCCCAATGCAGTCGCAGTCCTAATCCTGACGTTCCCGAGTTAGCCGGGTCTTCCGTATATTCGACATCAAAGCTCACGGCCGCACCTGCTGGTGATATCAGCGGTATTGCTTGTACTGGTCTGACTATTTGTTCCATGACATGATCTCTAAACGTTTGACATTCACTGTGTATAAGCAGCAGTTGGTTAAATCCAGACGGTGGGGACCGTTCCGGAATAATCGGATATTTTCTAGTCTCTGCTGCCCCGTTACTATTAACATTGAGAATATTAACTCAAGTTGCGACCTATAAAAATTTCTACGTTCCAGACAGCCATTTTTGGTAAATTTCTCCGCAAAAATGCCATTTTGGGGTAAATCACAAGGCAATTTTGGCCAATTTGGGGCAATTTTGGCCAATTTGGGCTAATATCGCGCTGCGCGCATGGGTTTTGAGGTTTTATAGGTAGCAACTTAGGTAATATTATCACAAGCTGCCCTATTTACTGCTGGTCTACAACGACAGGCAAGATGCCTATCCTACACAGGCATCTTGTCGGTCTTACATCTGCTCCCGCCGAACCTTTGTTTCGTTCTGGTCTCTATCTATACGAACTTCTGGTCTGGCTATGCGCTGTGCGTCCCGTGAGGATACGGGATGCGCTGGTCCATGCTGCTGGACCGATATGAAGACTTCCCCTAGAGCGTCGGTCCAGTAGAGGGGGTTGACAAAAAAAATAAATGTGTATATGCCCAATCGCCCGTTCAGTAGAACAGATTTTGGATAAAATCATGATGTCCAGAGGGAGGCCAGATATTTTTACAAGAATATACTTATTTTTCGGACATACACAGTAGTTGAAATTTGTCAAGTATTATTAATGGACCGACGCTCTAGCTACAGATTTCCCTCTGAGTATGCGGATGACCAATTTCATTTTTTCTCCACCAATTCTTACTTCTTTACCTGCGGGCAGCGGAGGGGTCCCGGAGCTTGCGAAGTAATAGTAATATGCCCACCCCAAAGGCACAAGTGGTTGGCAACCAGCCTGCCATCCAGGGCGTGATAATGCCACTCAACCCCAGGGCATCGCCAATGGACATCAACACATAATAAATAAACACTGCTAAGACACTAATCCCAAAACCCGTCCCCCTGCCAGTGCGCTGTTGTATTCCCAATGCCGCCCCCATCAAGCCAAAAGCTACACAGGCAAAAGGTAAGGCATATCTTTGTTGAATTCTAATTTTCAGCTTGATGATTTTCTTTTCATTTCCGCCCGTTTGAATAATCTTTAGATAGGCTCTCGACTGGGCAATGTTCATTTCTCCGTAGTCGCGACCTCTTGCTGCTAAGTCTAAGGGGGCCCGAGGCAGTTGCAGCTGTTGCCGATCAAACTTAACGATCTGGCGATAGGAACCCTTTGGATCTACTATATAAATTGTTCCTTTAAAAAAATCCCAGATGTTTTCTGTCGGGTTCCAGGCTGCTGATTCCGATACTATTATTTGATTTAATTGACCGTGAGAGCGATCTATAATAGTCAAGCCGCTCATTTGCTGACCGTCAAACTGTTCGGCATAGAATAACCGGGTGAGGCTCCTGAGTTTTTTGCCATCTGGTCTTTTTATCTTGCCATATTCGGGATAAAATATATTACTTTCTCGAAAGTTATGCTTTTCTTTCTTCAGGGCTTTCTCTAGGGTAATGGCGGCCTCAAAACGGGCAGCGGGTACTACTAATTCGTTAAAGGTAAAGTTTACTCCTGTCACGATCGTACTTACGATCAGGGCAGGTAGCACTAAGCGATAGATACTTATCCCACAACTGCGTAAAGCAATTAATTCACTGTCGCTAGATAGGCGACTGTAACCGATTAAAGTTGCTAGCAACATCGCTGTGGGTAGGGCCAGCGAGATGAAATAGGGCATCTGTAGCAACAGGACTTTGAGGGCGATCGCGATCGACAGTCCTGAGTCTGTGATTTCCCGCACCAGTTCAAATAGGGATCCTATTGCCACCCCAATGGAAGAAAACGTCCCCACACCAAACAAAAAGGGCCCTACTAACTCAGAGGTTATGTAGCGGTCCATAACCGAAATTCTGGGAATAATTACACTGAGAAAATGTGTGGCTTTCTTGTAACTACTAGATATCATGTCGCGTCTAATTGTTAATTGCTAATTGCTAATTCCCATCCTCAATTTCCCATTCTCAATTCTCCATTTTTAATTATCGCTTAAATTTATCACCTAAATAATATTGTCGCACCAAGGGGTTTTCATAGAGTTCCTCTGCGCTACCAGATGCCAGTATTTTTCCTTCTCGCATAATATAAGCTCTATCTGTGATGGCTAGGGTTTCGCGGACATTGTGGTCGGTGATCAGGATGCCGATCTGCCGATCGCGCAACTTTTGGACAATTTCTTGAATTTCGGAAACGGCGATCGGGTCTACTCCAGCAAAGGGTTCATCCAAGAGTAAAAACTTAGGTCGATCGCGACCAGCGGCCAGGACTCGTGCCAGTTCAGTGCGTCGCCGTTCGCCTCCAGACACTTGAATACCAGGGGTAGCAGCGACCTTTTCCAGGCGAAACTCCCGGAGTAACTGATACAGACGGGAACCCCATTCACGACGGGGAACCCCGGTTTGTTCTAGTACCAAAAGCAGATTATCCTGTACGCTGAGATGGCGAAAAATACTAGGCTGCTGGGGCAGATAGCCAATACCCAGTTTCGCCCGCTGGTGTATAGGAAATGCGGTGATGTCGCGATCGTCTAGCCAAACTTTACCCTGATTTGGCTTTTCTAAACCCGTAGCAATGTAAAAAGTTGTCGTTTTACCGGCACCATTAGGACCCAATAGCCCTACTACTTCTCCTTGAGCTACAGAAAGATTAACGCGATTTACCACGACGCGCTGTCCATAGGATTTATGAATATTTTCCAGTACAATTTTCACATCTGCTAATAGTCAAAGGATAATAGTCAATTTCCCATTCAACCTTCGATCCTTAAGGTTGACTACTGGGCAAATTTAGTCTTGGGGTTGCCGTACTGTCAGCTGTCGCTTCTGCTTCGGGCACGATATAGATTGATTCTACCTGATTGTTCTCCAAGGGTTGGGCGATAAATCGTCCTTCATCAATTAGGTAGGTGACCGTTTCGGCCCGGAGGCTATTCCCCGACTGGATGACATACACGTTGCCAGTGAGGACAATGCGACGTTCGCGGCTGAAATATTGGGCTTGAGCCGCTGTGGCCCTGATTTCTCGCCCTGGATAAATGATTTGCACGTTCCCACGAGCTGTGACTACGCCGGTCTTGGCATTTGCTTCTTGGATGTCCGATCGCAGGGTAATGGCGCTACTTTGGTTGCTAGGACTGGTCGAAAGGGGACGGGCAGGGACGGGCATGGCTAGCGCGATCGTCATGGCCCAAGGTAGCATCGAGCGTAGCATCCAAGGGGGAAGCTTGGATATGGTCGGCATTTTCGCAGAAAGCATGAGGTAAGCCATCATAAAACAATAAGATACTGAGAATTGCAAATTGAAAATTGCTAATTGCGAATGGCGAATTGAAAATGAAGCAATTCTGAATTTTCTCTCAATTTTCAATTCTCAATTTTCAATTTTCGATGCGTCTCCTGTCTAGACCTGCGAGCCAGTTCGGGGCTGCGCCCGCCCAAACCAGTCATGAGGCGCAGGGCCAAATACCTGAAGGGTCTAAAAGAGCGTAGCATCCATAAACCCAGGCGACGCAGGGCTACTACTGGTATCCAGTTGTTGGAAAAGATCCGATCGAGGAAGTCGGTGAAACCTAAAATGACCATGTTTTCCCGCTGGCGCCAGTTTTCGTAGGGTTGCAGGATGCGGATGTCGCCGATATCTGAGTCTGTTTGGTGGGCCCGGACCAGCAGTTCAGCCAGGGCCGCAGCATCTCTAATGCCCATATTCAGTCCTTGTCCGCCTACGGGATGACAGCAATGGGCTGCATCGCCGATCAGGGCCAGGCGGGGTTTGACGTAGCGATCGCTCTGCATCAACTGTACTGGATAGAGCGCGCGAGGAATAGCTAGTTCTAAACGCCCCAACTGACCAGCTGTGCGCTGTTCTAGCAATGCCAGAAATTCGGCTTCATCAAGTTCTTGTAAGGCTTTTGCTTCGGCATGGGGGGCTGTCCAAACCACTTGACAGCGGTTTCCTGGCAGGGGCAGAACTCCCATGGGTCCCGTGGGCCAAAAGCGTTCGTAAGCGATATTATCGTGACATTTTTCTGGTTTAATAGTCGTTGCTACACAGGATTGCCAGTATTTCCAGCCGTGGGTGCCTATACCGGCTTGGGCCCGAATGGGCGATCGCCCTCCATCTGCGGCCACCAGCAATCTCGTTTGCAGCCACAGTCTTTGACCTGCTTTGTTAACTGCGATCTTGACAGCATCTGCTTGATAGTCCACCTCTAATACTTCCGCCGGACATAACCAAGTAATATTATCGGATTGATTGAGGGACTGCTGTAAGGTTGTCAGCAGCACCCGATGAGACGCCACATAACCGAGGGCATCCGTGCCTAAATCGGCCAGTCGGAACTGGACAAAACTCTGGTTAGTATCGGATAGACTAATTTGGCGAAATGTCGTGACATGGGGTAAGATTTCCGACCACAGCCCCAGGCCCGATAAAATGCGCCCTGACAGCAGGGTAAGGGCATAAGCTTGCTGCTTGGATGCGGCCAGTTCCTGGGGTAATAGATCGATCGATACGAGTTTCAGTCCAGAATCTTTCAAGGCACAAGCCAGGGTTGCGCCGACTATCCCGGCTCCGACTATTGCGATATCGTAGTCCCATTGAGTTTTTTGCTCTCTTGTACTGGGAATCTCTAGCTGTGCTACTGCCATACTCGCTCGCTTTTTTGACAACCATAGGAATATGTACTGGTTTTATTATGACCGAACCACGGTTTCTCCCATATAATCTTAAGCCAGACTTCCAGACATCAGTTCATCTGTCATGTCAAAGTTAGAAGTAACATTTTGTACATCGTCCAAATCCTCTAGGGCATCGATTAATTTCAGCAGCGATCGGGCCTGCAGAGGGTCACTCACTTCTACTGTATTACTGGGAATCCAACGCAGTTCTACTTTGCTGACTGTAAAGCCGTAGTCCTGTAGCTTGAGGCTGAGGGTTTGCAGATTTTCCACTTCTGTGAATACCTCTGCCGTTAATGTATCATCTTCTGCTTGATTCAATTCATAAGTCTGGGCACCACCCTCTAGGGAGGCTTCGAGTAACTTTTCTTCTTCCTTCGCATCAGTAATGATAACTACGCCTGTTTGTGCGAACATCCAGCTGACACAACCAGTTTCACCCAGGTTACCACCATTTTTGGTAAAGGCGGCTCTCAGGTCAGCGGCGCTGCGGTTACGATTATCCGTGAGGGCTTCAATCAGAATGGCCACACCCCCAGGACCGTAACCTTCATAACGGATCGCCTCGAAACTTTCACCATCTGTCCCCCAGGTGCCAGCACCCTTGGCGATCGCCCGTTCAATATTTTCATTGGGTATGCCAGCGGCTTTGGCCTTCTCAATTGCCGTGCGCAATTGAGAATTACCAGATGGATCGAGAATGCCACTGCGGGCTGCGACGATAATCTCGCGGGATATTTTGGTAAAGGTCTTGCCTTTACGGGCGTCTACTCGTTCCTTTTGACGCTTGATATTTGCCCATTTGCTGTGTCCGGCCATAGGATGATACGCGATAAACATACTACATCAGGTGATTTTAATCGGAAATACTTCCAACAGCCTGTCAGATAGACGGGACCGAGAAATGGTAAAATCTTACGCAGATATTGTATCACGAACACGTGGAGCCAAGGTCATGAATTTCTTCGATAAATGCTCCGCCGCGATCGAACGCAATCAGAGTCTATTGTACTTCCGTCTCCCATACCCTAACCCAGAAATGCTCTCGATTTTTCGCGCAGCGTTCGGCGCAATTGAGCAGGTCAGGGACTGGTTGAATTGGGCGATCGCACAAACAGCAGATATGGTCTGTGCTTATCAGTTGAACCTGGACTGCTACCAGGCCCTGGGTGCAGGGGGAATAGAACTGCTTGAGGAAATCCGAGAGGCAATACCACCTGACATCCCAGTTATCCTAGATGCCAAGCACGGCGATGTCAATACCAGCACATTATTGGCCCGGAGGGTCTTTGCCGAGTGGCAGATGGATGCTTGTACCTTATTGCCCTATGCGGGACAAGACCAGGTAGCGCCTTTCTTAGTCTATCCAGATAAAGCGGTGTTTGTGCTCTGCTATACTGGCAATCCTTTCGGAGCAGTGTTGCAGGAATATCCTTCGACCGAAACGCCTTTGTATTTGCATTTGGTGCGAGAGTCCAAAACCTGGGGAACTCCCGATTTTTCGGGCCGTCCGCGGACCGTACAATTGGGGTTTAAGGTGGATGCAGCTATGCCTGATGTGCTGGCGAGCGTGCGATCGGCGGCACCAGAACGCTTGATTATGGTGTTGGACTCATATCAGCAATTATCCCAAATGCTTAATGCTGGCTTGAATAGCTATGGCGAAGGATTGCTACTACCGGTACCGCCGGACTTTTTGCTGTCCGAATTTCCCCGGGAGGCGATCTCCTCACTGCGAGAATCGATAAATCAGGAACGGTTCTCGGTTATCCAAGGAAATCCCACCTGCGAGTTATGGGTGCCCAATGTCTGTTTTTTGCAGCCCCAACCCCATCTAGATTTGATCTTGCAACTTTATGACATCGGTTGCATTATTTTTGGCGAGCACGTGCAGGCATCGGGAGCGATCTTACCCTAGCTACACGACCTGCGGAAAATGATCTCTGTACCCCAGGTATTCTACCAAATCGTCGGAGCCTACGCTGAAATTCTTCAAGGGCTGGAGTTCGATCGCATTGCGGGGATCCCCTATGGTTCTTTGCCACGGCCACGGGGTTAGCCCTGCGAATGGAACGATCGTGTCCAGAGACGCCCACCCAGGGTGGGCGCTCTCGGACACGATCCGATGATTTTCCCCCGCAAGGCCCACGGCACTCAACGGCTGATTGAGGGACATTACGAACCAGGAGAAAAGGTTGTGGTGGTGGATGATATTCTGATTACTGGCAATAGTGTCATGCAAGGCGCGGAAAAACTCCAGTCTGTGGGATTAGAAGTTCGGGATATTGTCGTGTTTATTGACCTCCCTGGGGTCAAGGACAAACTGCAAGCCCATGGCTATCGAGGTCACGCGGTTTTGACTTTAGCGGAAATTGCCGAAACTCTCTCGGAAGCCGAACGGATTGACGATCGGCAATTTCAATTAGTAATTGAGAATTGAGAAGGGAAAATTGAGAATGACAATGAACAATTGACAATGAACCATGAGGAAACTAATTATTCAAATTCCCTGCTACAATGAAGAAGCTAGTCTGGCGGTAACACTGGGAGAACTGCCTCGCCAGCTACCTGGGATTGACAAAATTGAATGGCTGATTATCAACGATGGCAGCACTGACAGAACTGTGGAAGTTGCCAAAGAATGCGGCGTCGATCATATAGTCAACTTGGCCCGCAATCAAGGACTAGCGAAAGCATTCATGGCAGGAATAGAAGCCAGTTTGAAAGCTGGTGCAGATATTATCGTCAACACTGATGCTGATAATCAATATTGTGCTTCGGATATTCCCAACCTGATTTCACCTATTCTACTGTGTCAGGCAGATATTGTCGTGGGTACGAGACCAATTGACGAGATTAAACATTTTTCTCCGATTAAGAAACTGCTACAAAAACTGGGTAGTTGGGTAGTGCGGGTAGCCAGTAATACAGATATTCCTGACGCCCCCAGCGGGTTTCGCGCGATCGGTCGGGAAGCAGCCATGGAGTTAAATGTATTTAATCGGTATACTTACACTCTGGAAATGATTATCCAGGTGGGACAAAAGGGCATGGCAATTACTTCTGTACCCGTGAGAACAAATGGCTATTTGCGTCCTTCCCGTTTAGTAAAAAGTATTCCCAGTTACGTGCAGCGGTCAATTTTGACCATCCTGAGAATTTTCATGCTGTATAAACCCCTGCGGTTTTTTACCTTCCTGGGCACGATACCTTTTACGGCGGGAGTGCTGTTGGGCATTCGCTGGCTGTTATTCTTTTTTGCCGGTTATGAAAAACCCAGAGTTCCGACTCTAATACTGGCAGCAATCTTGATTTTGATTGGTTTCCAGTTGTGGATGTTTGGTTTAGTTGCCGATTTGATAGCAACAAATCGGAGAATTTTAGAAGATATCCAGCGGCGGACGCGCAGATCGGAATTAGATGGTAAATTATGAACAGTTAACAAGAAAAAAGCAGCACTATGTCTTCAGTAAGAAATAAAGTTCAACCAGCTTTAGAGTTTATTCCTCCAGCTTTCAATCCTACAGTCCTGAGAGTGACCCAATGGTTGCTCCCCTTGTGGCTGAAGTATAAGATGGGATGTGCCTCGATCGAGACGGAGAATGTGGAGGTGCTAGCAGACCTCTATCGTCAGTTCGATCTGGGACAAACTCGCTTTCTGATCGCTTTTCGCCATCCCAATAGTCCTAATGATGCTTTTTGTATGGCCCATCTGCTGTGGCAGGCGGTGCCCCAGGCAGCAAAGGATCGGGGATTTACATTAAAATACCCCGTTCACAGCTACTTTATCTACGATCGGGGCATTCCTATCTGGGCGGATGACTGGATTAGCTGGATATCTCCCCGGTTGGGTGGCAGTTCTATGCAGCGGGGCAAGTTAGATAGATAGGGTGTGCGATCGGCCCGCAATCCCCATCCCCAGCCTGCCCCAATGGTCAGTTCCCGATCGCCATAGCGCCAGAGGGGGGCACTAACGAGCATAGCGAAATTGTCAGTCCCCTAGAACCAGGGGTGGCTCAAATTGGTTTCTGGTGCGTGGAAGATTTGCAGGCCGCTGGACGTGACCAGCAGGTGGTCATCGTGCCTGTGAGCATTCAATACAGTTATCGTACTCCCCCTTGGCCAGAGTTAGAGAAACTCTTGGGTGAAGTAGAAGCAGATTTGGGTTTACCCCAACAGGCGATCTGCCAAGACGAAGCATCCTCTAGCTCGCTTTATCTGAGGCTGTTCCGGGCGGGAGAAGAATTGCTATCTTTAAAGGGAATGCGATCGATCGTTGCCGTCGCTTAGAACAGGCGGGTTGGAACCGAATTTATCGGCAAGATAGTGAATAAATCTGTCCTGTCGAGTTAGGGTTAGCTAACTGGGTGGCGGAAGAAGCCAGCTTGCGGATGAATCACATGCGTTTGGTAGAACGGGTGGTGGCGGTAACAGGCAAGTACGTGCGGGAAAAGCCCATGACTGAAAGGTTTGGCGAGACGCTGTTAATTCTCTGGAAGGTGGTAACTTTGATTGAGGGTGGTGATGCTGACAAGCCTCCATATTTGGGCAAGCAGCGGGTACAGATGAGAGTAGGAGAAACCATTGACGTTTCCGACCGCTACCCTGCTTATAAATCTAATCTTCGTCAATTGAGCAGCTGACTCAAGATTTGCAAACGGCTCTAGAAAGTTTAATAATTTAAGATCGTAACTATAGTTTTACCCTCGTGAGGTACAGCACTTGGACATATTGACATTGATAGCCAATTTACCTGTAACTCATCAGCTTGAAAACGCTATAATGAATCAACAAAACTTTGAGATACAGCACTATGTCTTCAGTAAGAAATAAAGTTCAACCAGCTTTAGAGTTTATTCCCCCAGCTTTCAATCCTACAGTCCTGAGAGTGACCCAATGGTTGCTCCCCTTGTGGCTGAATAAGATGGGATGTGCCTCGATCGAGACGGAGAATGTGGAGGTGCTAGCAGACATCTATCGTCAGTTCGATCTGGGAGAAACCCGTTTCCTGATTGCTTTTCGCCATCCTAATAGTCCTAATGACGCTTTTTGTATGGCCCATCTGCTGTGGCAGGCGATGCCCCAGGCGGCAAAGGATTGGGGATTGACATTAAAATACCCCGTTCACAGCCACTTTATCTACGATCGGGGCATTCCTATCTGGGCAGGTTCTTTTGCTAGCTGGATGTTTTCCCGGTTGGGGGGCAGTTCTATGCAGCGGGGCAAGTTAGATAGACAGGGCTTGCGATCGGCCCGCAACCTGATGACCAATGGTCAGTTCCCGATCTCCATAGCGCCAGAGGGGGGCACTAACGATCATAGCGAAATTGTCAGTCCCCTGGAACCAGGAGTGGCTCAAATTGGTTTCTGGTGCGTGGAAGATTTGCAGGCCGCTGGACGCGACCAGCAGGTGGTCATCGTGCCTGTGAGCATTCAATACAGTTATGTTACTCCCCCTTGGCTAGAGTTAGAGAAACTCTTGAGTGAAGTAGAAGCAGATTTGGGTTTACCCCAGCAGGCGATCTGCCAAGACGAAGCATCCTCTAGCTCGCTTTATCTGAGGCTGTTCCGGGCGGGAGAAGAATTGCTATCTTTCGCTTAGAACAGGCGGGTTGGAACCGAATTTATCGGGAAGATAGCGAATATCTCTGTCCTGTAGAATTAGGGTTAGCTAACTGGGTCGCCGAAGAAGCTAGTTTGCGGATGAATCACATGCGCGTAGTAGAACGGGTGACAGCGGTAACGGGCAAATACGTGCGGGAAAAGCCTACTGCTGAAAGGTTTGGCGAGACCCTGTTAATTCTCTGGAAGGTGGTAACTTGGATTAAGGGTGGCAATGCTAGCAAACGTCCCTATTTGGGCAAGCAGCGGGTACAGATGAGGGTGGGAGAAACTATTTCAGTTTCAGACCGCTACCCTGATTATAAATCTAATCGCCGTCAAGCTGTCGATCGCCTGACCCAAGATTTGCAAACTGCTCTAGAAAGTTTAATTGTTTGAGATCGTAACTAATGAATAAACCCAACTTTCAGACAATGAACCAAAAGGAATTGCGAGCATATATCCTTGCTCATCGAGATGATGATGAAGCCTTTTATGCGTATGTGGATAAGTTACATGCAGAGGCAAAATGGGGGCCAAAATATCCACCTCTGAAGTCCCTCGATGATATGCAAAATTATCCCGAGTTTCTTGAAAAACTCGGCCGCGATCCAGGACGACAAGTGTAAAATGAACGGGCCTGGGAAGTGGGGCGATCGCCCCTTTACAGGGGTAGCGAAATCCTAGGTTGGGTTGAGGCACGAAACCCAACCCGCGAGATACTATTGAAGGCATGAAAGCAATTATCGATCGATGGGGCTTTCTTTTTCCGTGCTAATCTTTCCCAAGAGATCGGAAATACCGCAGCCCGTGCAGCCTGATCGCCCGGACGATCGCAGCTACAACCGGTGCATGTAGGGGATGAAGATACTGCCGCCGCTGCATGTAGCAGGATAAGAGAAAATCGGTTACAATCATAATTGTCAGCAATCAATCATGACGCGCGCTTTGACTATGGAAATAGCAAATAAAGACCTATGGCACGATCGCATTACCACCGACCCCCAAATCATGTCCGGACGCCCCTGCATTCGCGGCATGAGGATTACTGTATCCTTAGTGCTGAGTTTGGTGGCTTCGGAGATGAAAACCTCAGAAATTCTTGAGGCTTATCCCTATTTGGAAGCAGAGGATATTAAAGCTAGCCTTCAGTATGCTGCATTTTTGGCACAGTCTCAAAGAAGTCCTTTTAGCGGGGTTAGTGCATGAAGTTTCTCGCAGATATGGGTGTTTCTCCCTTGACAGTTCAAGCACTCAGACAAGAAGGATACGATGCAGTCCATCTATACGAGCAAGGGTTGCATCGTCTCCGGGATCCGGAAATTATGGAGAAGGCTAGACTAGAGGAGCGAATTGTTTTAACCTTTGACCTCGATTTTGGCGAACTATTGGCTATAAGTACTGCAAATCTACCCAGCGTGATTATTTTTAACCTAAGTTGCTACCTATAAAACCTCAAAACCCATGCCCGGGTCGCGCGCAGCGCGATATTAGCCCAAATTGGCC